>CAXBPM010000447.1:0-3250 GCA_963977345.1 uncultured Roseivirga sp. | reverse complement strand
CGTCTTGATGTTTTTTCTACGCTGATCAACAACATAGATCATAATCAATGCCGCCACAACAAAAGTAATAGAGACAATTAGGGTAATCGTTTTATACCTCCTTTGTTGAAGTGCCAAGTTCTTCTGTCTTTCAGATTCGAGTTCTAAAGAAGCTGTCATAACCTGCGCCTTAAGCTGTAGAATTTCATCATTTTTACCATCTACATAAATCACTCTCGCCAGCGAGTCTGATTTATCTCTATAACCCGCAGCAATGTCAAACTCCCCTTCACTTCTTGCTATTTGAGATAAGAGCGTTAAAACTAACCTAGCGTCATCCATGTATCTTAAAGAGTCGGCAATACCATATGCTAGTTTTGCATATGTTTTTGCGCTGTCAAAAACTTCAAGTTTGTGGAAAGCCATTGCCATTCTTCTATAATCGAGCCCCACAACTCTGAAATTCTTTAGTTCTTGATTTAGCTTTGAGGACTTATAACTTTTAGCAATCGATAAATCATATTCTTCTTTTAAGTAATGAAGGGACCCAATGTTTGAAAGTAGGGACGCCACCATTTCCTTATTCTTTTCTTCATTAAATAACACTTCTGTTTTATTGTAGTAAAACAAAGCGGAATCAAGGTTCTTATCTATTTGATGAGTCACTCCAATCCCATACCAAGCATTATTCTCCAAACGCCTATTCTTAATACTTTGGGACAGCCTTATAGCTTTTTGGTAGTATGCTCTAGCCAAATCAGCCTCTCTTAACTCAACAAATACAGCAGCAGCCCCTATTGCCGAGCGAACTTGAAACTCAACATTATTCATGTCCTCCGCCAAATCCGAAACTTGACGAAAAGCAATTAGAGCTGAGTCATACTTTGCCTCAGCTCTATATTTCTCACCCTGCTTCCTTAACTCTTCCAAGTGATTTAAATCTTGACCGAATAGAGAATTGAAGTAAAAAATTAAAATTATTGAAACGACAGACCTCATTCTTAATTACCAGAAACTGGGGGCACCGGAGGTGGAGGATTATTCGCGCCTTCTCCTTCAGTCTCCTCTGGATCATCCGGATCTGGATCAAACTTATTAAACACAGAGCCTTTGGATTGAAACATCAACCCAAAGCTCTTTTCAATTGAACTTCTTCTTTCTGATTTTAACATACCACACTTTTTTTGATTGAAGATAAAATACACACACAATGAATCTCTCACTTTTCAATTAAGGAAGCAAGCCTGATTCATGCCTAAAATAAGCATAATGAGCTTAGGAAGTAAATACCCATAAATAGTGAGAATAATAATTTAATATTTATGCCTTCAAGTTTTCCTATTAGCAATTTCTTAATACCTTTGCGCCCGGCAGAGGGGTGCGACTAGCTCCCGCTGAACTCCCCCAGGCTGGGAACAGAGCAAGGGTAAGCGGTTGTAGCAGTGCGACATCCTGATGCCTTTTTTTATCCCCTCCTTTATCGTATTATTACTCCCTAGACTTTTTGATTATGTCCGTTTATCTCGCAGAATTTGTGGGCACGGCCATTCTTATTTTTTTCGGGAATGGAACGAACGCTGCCACAACACTTAATTTTTCATATGCTAAAAGCTCAGGCTGGATTGTAACTACAATTGGCTGGGGATTGGCTGTTACCTTTGGTATTTATGCTGTAGGCCAAATTAGTGGCGCGCACATTAATCCTGCTGTAACACTTTCATTAGCCATGACTGGTGAGTTTGAATGGAATTTGGTGCCTGGTTATATTATAGCACAGGTACTTGGTGCTATGGTGGGTGCTTCATTTACATGGTTACAGTATTTACCTCATTGGGGTAAAACTGAAGACCAAGGCGCTAAACTTGGAGTTTTCTGTACCGGAGGAGCTATAGACCAAAAAGGAGCCAATTTACTAAGTGAGGTTTTGGGTACCATGGTTCTGGTTTTTGGCTTGCTTATGATTGGTGCTAACCAATTTGTAGAAGGCTTGAATCCGTTGGTTGTAGGTGGGCTGATTGTTGTGATTGGTATGGCGCAAGGCGGTACAACGGGTTATGCGATCAATCCGGCCAGAGATTTTGGCCCTAGACTGGCTCATTTTCTATTGCCCATAAAAGGAAAAGGGACCTCTAAATGGAATTATGCTTGGATTCCCATCATAGGCCCAATCATCGGAGGCGGACTTGGCGCAGGGCTTTATCAATTGGCTTTTAACGGTAGTACGGGAATACTTACATGGGCATGTATTGCTAGTAGTGTTTTGATCATTGTTTATGCCATTGCCGAAGAATCCAAGAAAAAACAACCCAATTAGGGTTCTCAAACCTTAGCGCAAATCCCAAAACGGGACTGTTTTAAATCAAAAACATTGTTTTAAATGATTTAAACGCACTGGCACTCCATTTGAATACTCATTATTAATTATAAATATGAGTATTATGAGAACTGCAACACTACAAAATCAAGGTCAAGCAAGAGTTAAAAGAACTGCATCTAAAAAATCGAATTCATTTATCAAGCTCACGTTTAGTCTTCTTGCCACATTTATCGTCTACCAAACGCTTACTTCAATAATGGGAATCATTGGTTAGACTAAAGTTCAACAACCAAAGAAATAATGCATAGACGATCCAAACTGTCTATGCATTTCTGTTTAAAGGAAGACTCATTCAAACTCCCCTCCTCTAAATTCACTAGGTCAGCCTTCATTAATAATTCCCAAGCACCATACGAATTCCCAATTCGAGACTGGCATAACAGCAAAAAGGGCGTTTAAACCACTTCTGACCACTGGCACTCTATTTGGATACTAACTATTACATTTAAACAAAAATATTATGACAACTGCAACGACACAAACTTCTACTTCTAAAAAAACTAATTCATTAACAAAATTAGTAGTTGCTGTTTTCGTAACATTCATCGCTTACCAAACACTTATTTCAGTAACTGGAATTATTGGCTAAGCCGAGAAAATTAAAATTAGAGCAATTAAAAAATGCATAGACAATCAGAGCGGTGTGTGCATTTCTGTTTTCAGCAAGACTCGTTCAAACTCCCCTCCTCTCAATTCACTAAGTCAGTCTTCATTAATAATTCCCAAGCACCATACGGATTCCCAATTCGAGACTGGCACAACAGCAAAAAGTGCGTTTAAACCACTTCTGGCCACTGGCACTCTATTTGGATACTTACTATTACATTTAAACACGAATATTATGACAACTGCAACGACACAAACTTCTACTTCTAAAAAAACTAATTCTTTAAC
>CAXBPM010000446.1:0-3250 GCA_963977345.1 uncultured Roseivirga sp. | reverse complement strand
TACCAGACTTTTTTAAAGGTGAAGATTGTGGAAAAATGATTTCCTACCCAAAAACAGAAACCTCTTCAATGGCTTTTTCCATGGCTTCTTTTTCTGAAAGCACTTTTTCAGCAGACCAGCCAAAGTGATTTTGGAAGTCTGTAAGTATGACATCGAGCGTAGGTTTAATGCTATGAATATCGAAATACAAACGGCCCGTTCTGCGGATATAGAAATCTTGAATTGAAAAGACCATTTCATTTTCTAGGCAATACCTCAATTCCGAACGAATCAATTTGAGTTTTGGCGTTTTGCTGTCAAAAGCAGCCATGCCGTCAATAATTTCGTCTGTTACTTTTCCGTAATTGCTCACCAAATAACCAGCATAGTACTTTTCGAGGCCAATGACCTCTAATTGCTCACGAATGGTTTTTCTATATTTCTTTACCGCTTTGGCATTTTTAAAAGCACCATTATCTAAATCAATATGAGTGGTTTTGGTTTCCACAATGGGCATGTCTTCTTCTTTGTGTAGACGATCATACAAGCGATCGACCACTTTTTCAGCCATTTTTCTATAGCCCGTAAGTTTGCCGCCAGCAATAGAAATGAGTCCTGTTTCCGATTCGAAGATTTCATCTTTGCGCGAAATTTCTGAAGCAGACTTTCCATCTTCATGAATGAGAGGCCTTACTCCAGCCCAGCTTGATTCTACATCTTTGGCCTTGAGATTCAGCTTTGGAAATGCATGGTTAGTGCCCTTGATTAAGTATTCTACATCCGCTTTGGTCGTCAAAATTTTATCCTTGTCGCCAGCGTAATCGGTGTCGGTAGTCCCTATATAAGTGATTTTTCCTCGTGGAATGGCAAATACCATTCTCTTGTCGGGGAAGTCGAAATAAATGGCCTGCTTGAGCGGGAATTTACTGTGGGGCAACACAATGTGCACGCCTTTGGTGAGGTGGAGGTGTTTGCTGGTCAAAGAATGGTTTTTCGTTCTTAGCTCATCCACCCAAGGGCCAGCCGCACTAATGGTGGATGTGGCCTTGATCTCCATTTTTTCACCCGAGATAAAGTCCGTAGCAAAAACTCCGGCTACTTTTCCTTCCTTATAAATGAATTCATCGGCCTGCACATAATTAAGGCAATGTGCTCCAAATTTGGAGGCGGTTTTAATAATTTCAATCGTTAGGCGGGCATCATCGGTTCGGTATTCCGCATAAATGCCACCGCCTTCCACATTTTCTTCACTTAAAAGTGGTTCCTTTTCCAAAGTCTCTTCAATGTTCAACATTTTGCGTTGATCCACTTTTTCTACGCCTGCCAAAACATCGTAGACCATCAAACCAATACTGGTCATGAGCTTTCCGAAAGTGCCATCCTTAATAAGCGGAAGCAACATTTTTTCAGAAGTCACCAAGTTGGGAATGAGTTTGTGCAAGGTGGCGCGTTCTCTGCCCACTTCGTGCACCAGCGCAATTTCAAACTGCTTGAGGTAGCGCAAACCTCCATGAATCAGCTTGGTGGATTTACTGCTGGTGCCTGATGCGAAATCGTTCTTTTCAACCAACACGGTTTTAAGTCCTCTCGAAGCTGCATCGAGCGCAATACCTGCCCCGGTAATTCCTCCACCAATGATCAATAGATCATAGTGCTGCGTTTTAACAGTATCTGTTAATGCTTTTCGGTTGGTGGAAGAGAGGACGTTCATAGTTTTAATTTTCTACCCAATTCATTGATCTTTTCACTGCCTTTTGCCAAGTCGCGTAGAGTTTTTCCCTGAGCTTGGCATCCATTTCTGGCTCAAACTCATGCTCAATAATTCTGTTTTTGATAATGTCTTCTTGTTTCCAAAAGCCGACTGAAATTCCAGCCAAGTAAGCGGCACCTTGCGCAGTGGATTCAATGACTTCTGGTCGTTCTACCCCAACGCCAAGAATATCAGCTTGAAACTGCATGAGGTAATTATTGGCGGCAGCACCGCCATCCACTTTCAGTTCTTTCAATTTAAGTCCCGCGTCTTTTTGCATGGCTTGTAAAATGTCACGGGTTTGGTAAGCCAGAGAATCCAACGTGGCCTTGGTAATGTGTTCTTTGCCAGTGTCGCGTGTAAGCCCGAAAATGGCGCCCCGCGCATACATGTCCCAATATGGAGCACCCAAGCCTGCAAAGGCTGGAACGACTACGACTTCATGGCTGTCTTTTAGCTTTTCAGCAATCGCTTCGGAATCGCTAGAATTTTCAATGACTTCTAGTCCATCGCGCAGCCATTGAACGGCTGCTCCCGCTACAAAAACACTTCCTTCTAAAGCATAATAGACTTTATCATCAATGCCCCAGGCAATGGTACTGAGCAAACCGTTAAAGGAATGCTGAAGTTCTTCGCCCGTATTCATTAGCATAAAACAGCCAGTGCCATAGGTATTTTTCGCCATGCCGGGTTCAAAACAAGCTTGGCCAAAAAGGGCGGCTTGTTGGTCGCCCGCAATGCCAGCGATAGGGATTTCTACTCCGTCAAGTTCATAAGTACCGAAATCTCCGCAGCTTGGTCGGGCTTCTGGAAGCATGGATTTTGGAACATCCAGCGCTTTTAAAAGCTTGTTGTCCCACTTCACGGTTTTGATGTTAAAGAGCAAAGTGCGGGAAGCATTGCTGTAATCTGTGGCGTGTACTTTTCTTTTGGTCAGGTTCCAAACCAACCAAGTGTCGATGGTTCCGAAAAGCAAATCGCCCGCTTCGGCCCTTGCTTTTGCGCCTTCTACATTATCTAAAATCCATTTGATTTTGGTGCCCGAAAAATAGGAGTCGATCACTAAACCCGTGTTTTCCCTAAGGTAGGCTTCAATGCCGCTGTGCTTTAGGTCTTCGCAAATGCTGGCCGTCCGTTTGTCTTGCCAAACAATGGCGTTGTAAATAGGCTTGCCTGTATTTTTATCCCAAACCACGGTGGTTTCCCGCTGGTTGGTAATGCCTATGGCCGCTACTTCTTCGCCTTTGATTTTGTTCTTTTTAATGAGTTTGGAAAGGGTTTCCATTTGGCTGGAAAGAATTTCCATGGGGTCGTGCTCTACCCATCCTGGTTTAGGGAAAATCTGAGAAAATTCTTGCTGTGCAATGTCAATAATTTGCCCTTTTTGATCGAAGAGCACCGAACGAGAACTCGTGGTGCCTTGGTCTAATGCGATGATGTACTTCTTTTCGCCCATAGTTTTAGATGGATTTTGCTTTAAATGAAAAAATGACTTGACCTCCTATAATATTAGCGACTATT
>CAXBPM010000445.1:0-3256 GCA_963977345.1 uncultured Roseivirga sp. | reverse complement strand
ACCAAGGACCCTCTGATTAACAGTCAGATGCTCTAACCAGCTGAGCTAAGGAGGAATTTTCTGGTTTGTCTCACTCTTCTTGCGAAACGGAGTGCAATATTAGTGCTTGGTTAAATATATTCCAATACCTTCTTGACTTTTTTTTTAAGATTATAAAAAGAAGTACACCACGATATAAATGATAGCAAAAACTGTGAGGAAGACAATGCCGCTTTTGGCCAGTAGAAGCAGTTTTTTGCCGGGTTTATAGTCTTCTGGAATCTGCTTGGAAGTAATTACTCTGTAATTAATTACAGCAATAATAGGGGCAATAACAAAGGATAGCGTAGTGGCGAGGTCAACCAAGTCTTTTAAATTGGATGAAAGCAGCAGAATAAATAGAAATGAAATGGCCGAAACGATAATCATCATCCATGTATAAGTGCTTTTAGCATCTGCTTTTTTGAAAAACAGCAATCGCGTAGTCTCTCCCATGGCCCTGCCAAAACCATCAACAACAGTGATGGTAGTACTGAACATTACACTGAAGGCTGCAATGGCAATGATGAAATAAGCCCAGTCGCCTAGTGCCGAAGTGTAAAGCGTCACAACTTGATCGGAGAAAACGGTTGAATTATCTGATAACTCAACTCCAGTTCCATACATTACTTTTGCCCCTAACGTCAGGAAGCAAATAGCTAAGACTGCCGTAATGATGTATCCAAAGTTGAAATCGGCAAGCACCTCTTTTAACTTGGGGATGTAGCCTGTTTGCTTCATTCTTTCAATCGTCCAAAGGCTATTCCAAGTAGAGAGGTCGACTGCAGTCGGCATCCATCCCATTAGGGCGATAATGAAAATAATGCTGTCGCGTTCAAAGATATCCTTCGGAACAAAATTCTCAACAGGAGTCACTTGTCCTTTGGAAAGTGCTCCGAAAAAGGCAACCAAGGTGGAGATCAATAACACAGAACCTACTACTTTAAGTAGTGTGTCGAGTATGCTGTATTTTCCTAAGGCTAAAATCAGCGTACAAATGACCAAGATGATTCCCGAAACATAGGCGGGGTTTAGGGTAATCCCAGTCAGGTTGTTGAACATGCCTGCAGTAACGAAAGTAACTGCCGCGGTAACGGTGAACATAGAGGCCAAGCTCAAAATAAAATATACCCACAACACCCATTTGCCCTCGGCCAAGTAACCCTCTAGTAAGTTCTTTTTTGTGGCTGCCGCAAAGCGCGAACCGAATTCGAAGAATGGGTATTTAAAAAGATTGGCCAATAGGATAAAGGCAACCAGTTGGAAACCAAAGTCGGCTCCTGCCCTTGTTGATTGAACCAAATGTGAGACGCCTATACAGGTGCTGGCAAAAAGTATTCCCGGGCCAAAAGCCTTTAGCTTGTTACTAAGTTCTGATTTCATAAACTCGCAAAAGGTTAAAAATAGAGATTCTTTTCGTATCAACATAACCGCTCAAAAAACTACCTTTTCAAGACATTATGTCTTGATAATAAAATTAGCAACAGCTAATTCGGACATAGTGGCGTGATTTTGATGCAAAAACCGATTGGTACAGTTTTGAATTATAGGAGTGGAAATGAAACATAAACTTAAAAATATAAACGACATGAATTTAGTTAAGAGAAATCCAGAATGGTTTGGTCCGGCATCAGTAGACCTTCTTTTTGATCGATTCTTTAATGATTCCTTGCAGAAGAACCCGAACGCTTTTTCCCCAAAAGTAGACATTGCTGAAACAGCTTCAGCGTTTGAGATTCAGGTAGCAGTACCTGGTTTTAGTAAAGGCGATTTCAACATTGATTTGAAAGATGGAAAGTTGAGTATTGCTGGTGAGCGCAGGCTAGAGAAGGAAAACAAAGAGAAGAATTTCATTTCTATTCAAACTGAATATGGAAAGTTCTTTAAGAGTTTCCAGCTTCCAGATAACATTGATGAAAAGGGAATTGAGGCTGCTTACGAGAACGGTATTCTAGCATTGAGAATCCCTAAGGATGAAACAAAGAAAGTAGAGTCTAAAATAGCAGTGAAGTAATTGAGTTTGGTTGTGTAGATGGAAGAGCCTCAATTTGTTGAGGCTCTTTTTTTGTTAAATGGGGTTAATTCTTACTTTAAATTGAATAAATTAGAACACCTATACAAAAAAGCGCGTTAGTGATTTTGGAAAAGGTAAATCTTAAAGTCATGGTTTTATGAGTAAGAGACAGTTTATTCTGGGCATGTTGGCCTCCTCGCTGCTAGGTGGCCTAGTTGTTTTGTTGGGGATTAGTTTTTTGGGTGGTGGAAATAGCGCTAATGGCTCATTTTCATTGAACCGTTCTAATTCAGTGGCGACTAGTTTTGGTACCATTAGTGATGAGCCTCACGATTACTCAGTGCCAGCAGGGGTGAATTTTATTGATGCATCACGAAAAATTGTTCCAGCCGTAGTTCATATTACTAATCGAGAAGAAATTAAAGGGACTTCCAGTCGCTGGAGGAGATTACTTAGAAGTGGCGTAAAGTTTAGAGAGTCAACAGGCTCAGGAGTGTTGATTTCAGAAGATGGATACATTACCACCAATTATCATGTAGTGGAAGGGGCCGATGAGCTTGAAGTGAGGTTGGACGATAACAGAAGACTTAAGGCAGAAGTAATAGGCACAGATCCTGATACGGATTTGGCACTTATTAAGATAAAGGCAGAAAATATGCCTTACATAGATTTCGGCAACTCTGATCAAGTGGAGATTGGCGAATGGGTTTTGGCAGTGGGCAATCCTTTCGATTTGAATAATACCGTGACCGCTGGTATAATCAGTGCCAAGGCAAGAAATATCAACCTGATTTCAGGAGTAGAGAATCAGAATCGTTATGGCATTGAATCGTTTTTACAAACCGATGCGGTGGTGAACCGAGGTAATAGTGGAGGGGCATTGGTGAATTTACAAGGAGAGCTTATCGGTATCAATACCGCAATTGCTACAAACACAGGTACATTCAGTGGCTATTCCTTTGCTGTTCCATCCATTTTGGTTAAAAAAGTAATGGACGATTTACTAGAATTTGGAGAGGTGAAAAGAGGCCTCTTGGGTGTTACTATTCGCGATGCAGATGGTGTGGGCACAGTAGAACTTTCTGGTGTTCGTATTATGGGAGTTTCCCCTGGTGGGGCCGCAGATGAGGCGGGTTTAAAACAAGAGGATGTGATTACTGGGGTAGACGGAAAGATCGTAAAAACCACAAGTCAGTTACAAGAATTAATTGCTAGAAAGCGACC
>CAXBPM010000444.1:0-3262 GCA_963977345.1 uncultured Roseivirga sp. | reverse complement strand
GTGAAGGATGTTCTTTCCTTCAGTCGTTTTTTGGCTTTTCAAATCCACACCATTGGCTTCAAAGAAATCATAGATTTCTGGTGACTGCTGGCCACCCGCAGCTGCAAATTGAGCTACAGTGTAGTCGTGCGAATCTCGGAGGTCAGTTTTTGCTCCTTGCGTCATTAGGTATTCCATTACCTCAATATTGGCGCGAGAAGCTGCCCAGAATATGTAGGTTCTTGAATCGTGTGTTCTCTTGTTGACCGAATTTCCTTGTTCCACCAAAAACTGCACGGTTGAAAGCGGATTTGAGTTGAGTATGGCGTAAGTGGTGGCATCAAAACCACCGCTATTGGCTTCAAGTACGGAGTGACCATCGGCCATGTCCGCTTGAATGGCTTCTATACTTGGTTTGGCCGCCCAGTATTTCGATTGAATAAAGGGATTGTCACCTTGCGCAGCGGCAAAGTTTAAACTTGCCATAAACAGCATGGACAAGGCTAAGACTTTTGATTTATTGAGGATTCTCATGGAGCTATTATATGTTGTAGTAGAAAAAAGCAGGCTTTCTTCTCTCTGTTCTTATTTAGACTTATTACAAATAGAATGCAAATATAGAGTCCAGACTTTATGAACCAAGGGGGGAATGCAGCATAATTAGAATTTCACTAGTACTAGTGAGTGTAATGTATCCTCTGTTTTTTCTGAAATCACATCAGTAACTAATGATTGTATTTCTTCTCTAAATTATTATTTCGATATACAAAGATAGAAATAAAGACAAAAACAGTCATGTATGAAGTGTATGTTGTGTAGAAATATAGATTATTGTAACTAATACAAGTAGTTGAATAATATATTTAATTTAATATATCTTTGATAATGATATTATATAATATATGTTTAGAAAAATATAAATAAAATTAATGAATTATGAAAAAAACGAAAAAGTCAAAATTTGCACTGTTAGGATTAACTTTTGCCCTTCTTTTTGGGGTAGGGTTGTTCTTACAACCTCAAACAGCTAAGGCTGGTGTTTTTGGTAAATACGGGAAAATTGTACGGATTATTGAAAGCCCTACTGAGACCAAAAGGGATTGTCTCTATTCGCTGTTTCGAAGAGAATGTTTAATAAGTGCATTTAACCAAGATTAATATTTTATGAAATATAATAAGATAAGAATAATTGCCATGTCATTAGTTATTGCATCTGCTGTTTTCGGTGGGGTCTTTTTAAACGGAGTTCAAGCTGGCCCATTTGGTCGATATGGAGTAATTAAGAATGTTGTCTTAGACCCAGGTTCAAGTTCAACGAAGCAATGTTTGTATTCTCTGACCAAGCGTGAGTGTGATATGAGGACTTATAATCAACAGTGATTATAGATGATAATTTTTAATTCTAGAATCTCTTCTTTTCATATTTACTTTATGGTTAAATCATACTTTAAGTTATTTAGGAGAGTTTTTTTACATAAAATATTGTATTTGTCATTTCTTGTTTTAGCCTTCTCTATCTCTAGTTGTGATGATTCAGTAAGCGAATGTGAGAGCACTATTGGTCTAACCTTTGTTAAAAAAACGTCAAACCTTGATTATAGTCTAAACTCTCTCAAAATATCTGTGCCAGATACTATACTTTATAGACATTTTTTGTTTGATGTTTTGACTGTTGATGAAGATACTAAATATGTTGGCTACAATATTAAATTAAATCGATTAGAGATATATGACAGTGTTTGGCATGTAAGCCCATCTTTTAATAGAGAGATTTCAGCTAAAATATCAGATGTCACCTATCATTCTACTGACTCCATTTTTTTAGTTACTGAAATGCCACAGAAATTGTACCTCACAAATAGTTTAGGAGAAGTAAAGAATACTTGGGATCTCTCGAAACCTTTTGATTCTATTTCTGATGAGTATTTCTACATCGCTGATGATAACAATAGTAAGGTTATTTACCTCAATGATGGGAGATTGCTTGTCAGCCTAACAAGATTTGATTTACAGACAAATAATTATCCAGAAGAACCAGGCTTTTTAGCGGTTTATGATATCCGAAAATCTCAATGGGTAGGGAAGCCATTCGGAAATATGCCTGAGATTTATACTAAGGGTGAATATCCAAGAGATTTTTCAATTCCTGATGTTACTATTGCTAATGATGCTATTGTAGTATCCTTTCCTCTCTTTGCGCAGGTAGATTTTTACGACAAAAACACTTTTAAATTGGTTAAGAGTATATGCCTAAGATCTCAAGAAGTACCACTGAATAATAAAATAAGTAAAGCTGAGGATACTCAAGAGGAAGGCAATTATCTCATTACCGAACCTTTCTTTTCTGGTTTTCATTATGATCCTTCTATCAATGTATTTTATCGGTTTTATTTTGAAGAGCAGCCATTACTGCAATTGAATGGGGAGCTAAATGAGTTTTTTTTTAGAAAATCAAAGTTGATTAAGTTGGATATTGATAACGGTACAGTAGTTATATATCCTTTTGAACACGAAAACACGATAAACTTTATGTCAAAGTTTGGAAGTAGTAAGGATGGCAGGATTTCAATCGCGTACAATCTTACTGGAGGAGAATCTACACTGCATTTAAGTGAACTAAATTTAGCTAAAGAATGAAATTACGTTTTTACACCTTGTCGCTCTTTGTACTAATGTGCTGTTGTCTAGAGTTGGTGGCTCAGAATGATAGGATAGATTTAGACTTAGACTTAGATAATCTTTTGTATGCTAATGTGAATGATAATATTAACGATCTTTCATTCAATGAAAACGGTCAATATGTAGGTATCCTTTCTAACCGATATCTAGTGCTATTTGATGGGAGTAATATTTTTCTGGATAAGATAGATCTTTTTGATATTAGAGATGGTGCTGGAGGAGATTGGTTTAATATAAGAAAAATTCTGTTTCGTAATGATACGATTAGTATCAACAATATTAATTCTGTTCAGAAATTCGGTGTAAAAAATGATTCTCTAAAATTACTCACTACAGATAAAAGTAATGGTTTGACCTATCGTTCTTATGGCCAACATTTCTCAATGAATAATAAGGTAGAGGCGCAAAATAATTATTTAGCCAACCTTAATGGATGGGATTTCGGTTATTTAGATGAGCAAGAAAAGAATAATAAATTAAAGCCTTCTATTTGGTTTGTTAAGGGTGAAAAGTATAAAGAACTCGACCTACCTTCGTTCAAGTTTAATTTTGATGGTAGGCAACTCTGGTTCAAACGTTGGAGTGTACTTACTGGTGTTTATGA
>CAXBPM010000443.1:0-3269 GCA_963977345.1 uncultured Roseivirga sp. | reverse complement strand
GCGCACCAGAAGGGCATTTCGCATTCAAAGGTGCAGAATTTGATGTTTCTTATGGCTCACCTCAAAAGCGAGGAAGAGACATTTTTGGCGGCATAGTGCCTTGGGGGCAACTTTGGAGAACTGGAGCCAACCGAGCCACCCATTTTAAAACTTCGAAAGATCTTAAAATTGGCGACCTTAACATACCTGCGGGTGAGTACACCTTCTTCAGCATTCCTGAGCCCAATGGCGGAACTTTGATTATTAACAAGCAGACAGGTCAAAATGGCCAGTCTTATGATCAAGAACGAGATTTGGGACGTGTTCCAATGAAGATCAGTCAGCAAAACCAAGTTACTGAACCTTTTACCATTAATGTGGAAGAATCGGACAATGGTGGTGTCATTCAGTTGATATGGGATCAGACAGTTTTTTCGATTGATTTTATAATACTTTAGGAAACCGGTGACGGTGAAATAAAAATTTAACAAAATTCGATATTTTTACACACCCTGTTTTTTGGTTTTCACAACCAAAACGAGGGTGTACTATTGAAAAAACATAAATTAAAGCCCCCAACACTTGATTCAGCAATAAATACGCCTTTGGAAAAGAATATTATTCTTTGTTAATTTAAGTCGGCTCTTCAACCAAAAGCGCCAAAACTTTACCTAAACACCCGTGTGATGCAGTCATTGAACATGAATTCCCTTTTTGGGGGCTTATTCATATTTCGCAATAAAAGCCAGCGCTACAAAGTCAGCAAGAGTGATTTCTATGAAGGAAAGAACTTTTTAGCAAACCAATCCCGTCTCCTCAACCTTACAAAAAACCTAAGAAACACCAATGAAATAAGCACGGATAAAAACATCCGTTTTTATGGTATTGATTTTGGCCAAACCGTTAAAGATGCGATACAACACTTGGGAAAACCCAACTTCACCTCACGTAGGAAGTCAGCATTAAAAAACCACAAACTTCTTTTCTACAGAATTACAATCTGTAATATCAACTGCATACTCCAACTTCATTTTTTAAAAGAAGAATTCTTTCTCGGAGTAATAGAAGTTAAAAACACCTCTAATAAAATCCATAAGGAAATAACTGATTTGGTAAGAAAAAAATATCAGGTAGAACAAGAAGACTGGGTAGGCACATTAAGAGACAATGAGAACAATACCCTTGAGATTAAAGAGGGAATGGTTCAAAGGATGACTTACCTCTCTGGAAATCAAGCAATCAGAAATGAGATACAATCACATGTTGAAAAGATAAATGCATTAAAAGAAAAACACGGTCAATTAAATCACGATATGATTTTAAAAATGATCTAAGAAACTTACACCTAAACACTACTCATTAAAAGAGTCGGGATATCTTCCGGCTCTTTTTTCTTTAGTCCCTATTTGGGGAATGGTATTTAGCCACTATCTTTAACCTTCCTGAAAACACTTTTTTTTGATGAAAACCAAAAAGCGTAGAAGTACGCATTGTAGTAATTGCGATAGCCCGCTGGACGAGAGTTATAACTTCTGTCCTACTTGCGGCCAGTCCAATAGCGACAATAATATTACCTTTTCAATTCTGATTAGGGAGTTTATGGATAACTACCTAGGAGTTGACTCTAAGATGGCAAACAGTATAATGCCATTCTTATTTAGCCCTGGGAAATTAACAAACAGATTTCAGGACGGAAAAATTAAACACTTCATCCATCCAGTGAGGCTCTATTTGGTACTCAGTGTGTTCTATTTCTTTGTAATCTCTTATCTACTTAGCTTTGATTTAAGGTCTTTAGGGGATGATAATTTCAATATCCCCTCTAAAGCTGACATAGAGGAACTTCGAAACGATCCTATTTTCACTAATCTAACGGACTCGTTGAAAATTGAAGCCTTGAATGATTCTCTGGTCATGCAGTTTGCAGGCATCAGCAATTTCAATGCGCTCTATGATTCACTAGTTAGTAGATATGATTCCGCTATTATTAACAACACTGAGGTAGCGCTTAATGCAGTCGATCTTATTGCCACTGACGAGAATGAGCATTTCCTTGATAAAACCAATCGCTGGGCTAGAGATAGAAATTTGAGTGACAATGATTTTATGGATTCACTGATGGGTGGCAGTGGTCGATACAGTTTTTTCAACATTTCGGATACCAGTACCAGTCTAAATGGCCAGCATTTAAAAGCGCAGGTTCGAAAAGTTATGAAAAACGAGGAAGGTTTTAAGGGTTTTATTCTTGGCAACCTTCCCATTATGATGTTCTTACTTATCCCCTTATTTGCGCTGGTACTTAAGGTGGTATATGCTAGGCGTACACACCTATATATTAAACACATTGTCCATGCCATACACGTACACTCCTTTGCTTATTTTATTTACGCCATCAGTTTACTCGTAATGTTTAAGCTACTCGTTGGCCACTCTGGCTGGCAGGTTACGGTTGGAATATTTACTTTTATTGGCGTGAGTACTTACGTGTATGTTTCCTTCTTGAATGTGTACAAACAAGGTTGGTTCAAAACACTCGTCAAGTTTAACATTGTAGGCTTTATCTACATGCTCCTCCTAATGGGCTTCTTCAACCTAGAAATACTGATAAGCTTTTGGTATTACTAATGAATGGCTTTTAAAGACTTGTAATTGGCTTCAATAATTTTATCGGCTAATTCTTCTGTAATCGAATCTGAAATAAATAAGGTTTCAAACTGAGAAGGGGCTAAATAAACTCCATTATTGAGCATTTCCCTAAAGTACTTTCCAAACAAGGCAGTATCGCAGGTTTTGGCAGAATCAAAATCTGTCACTTCCTGATCTGTAAAGAAAATACTGATCATAGAACCAATTCTATTCATGGTATAAGGCAAGCCGAGCGTATCGAGGTTCTTTTGAAAGCCCTCTTCTATTCGCTGAGTAATATTGGCCAAACGCTCATATAAACCATTTTCATTCTGAATTTGGTTAAGCATGGCCAAACCTGCTGCCATGGCGACTGGATTCCCTGAAAGCGTTCCTGCCTGATATACTGGCCCTACTGGTGACACAAAGTCCATCAATTCTTTCTTACCGCCATAGGCACCAACAGGCATTCCGCCTCCAATGATTTTCCCTAAAGTGGTTAAATCCGCCTGTACACCGAAAACGCCTTGCGCTCCTGACTTTGACAGACGGAAGCCCGTCATCACTTCATCAAAAATAAGTATGATTCCATACTGATCGCACAGCGTTCTTAAGCCTTGTAAATAGCCTTCTTTAGGTAAAATACAACCCATATTCCCAGCAAC
>CAXBPM010000442.1:0-3277 GCA_963977345.1 uncultured Roseivirga sp. | reverse complement strand
AGCCAAGCGACAAATTAAAAGCCATTGCCATAATTGCTTCAGAAACACCGACTACGCTGTGGTGGGATGAAGCCGATAGAAAAGTGGACCGACTAGAAAGCCTTGTGGCTTGTGGGCAGTTTACAGCCTGCTATAACCTAATGGATTACATTCTGAAATTGAAAGAAGCTGGACATGGTAGCTTGGCGTTAGATCAACTTTATAATCAGCTTGAAGCGGATTGGAAGCAGTTTAATGAAGCGCCAAGGTTTTTGGTTTAAGAGTTTTGTTTTGGGGAGATTTCAAAATGGCTGAAAGCCAACTTTCTTCAAAATCAAAGCATCCCATACCCCTTTGGTGAAAGCTCTGAAATGCTTAAACTCCGATTTCAATAAGTGACTCAATAGGTTTTTGGGTGAACTGAGTAGCAGGAAGAAAAGCAAGAAGGCTGTGTTTTGGTGTCCCTTCTGACGCTTCATAAAATAGATTCGGTTACGGGTTTGATAATAGACTTTAAGCGGACTGTTTTTTCCTGTCGAGATTGATTCTTTGTGGAGGATTTCCGCATCCATACATACTTTCAGTTCAAAACCCGCTTCGCGAAACCTTCTGGACCAATCTAGTTCTTCGTAATAAAGAAAGTAGTCTTCGGGCATTAAGCCACATTGCTCAATCACAAACCTAGGGATCATTACAGCTGCTCCATGAAAATAGGGAGTAGATACAGTTCCCGTTGGTTGGGTGTGAGATTTTATAAGTTCGTTTCTGCCCGTCAGTTTGTTGATTTCTGTAAAACCAGCGAACTGAATTGTATCTGGCGCGTCAAAACACTTAATCACTGGACTCACTGCACCAATAGTTGGACTGGTGAAGCTGTCTAAGAGTGTCTCAATGGTTCCGTTTTCAATTTCCGTGTCGTTATTTAAAAGGAAGATATATTCGCCCTTAGCGGCTTTAATGCCTTCGTTATTCCCTCCAGCAAAGCCAAGGTTTTCCTTTTTGCTGATCACCACAACTTTCTCTAGATGTTTGCGGTAGAGTAGCGTAGCATCATCTGATTGAGCATTGTCCACAACAATTACTTCTAAGCTAGGGTAGCTGAGTTTCGCTATTGAATCTAATAACTCACAAGTAACTTGTGCCTGTTTGTAGTTTACGGTAATAATGCTGACCAGTGGGCTTTCCATGTCTTATTTCTTTTTTCCGATTACCTGAATTGCATTGCCCCATTTCCCATGATGGAACCAACGGTCCATGTGGATTAAACCTTTTGCCAAAGGCAAGCTTAGTAATTGTGTTACTACGCCCGCTTTCTTACCTATGTAGGCAAGTTCCCAGGCCAGTCGAGATAAATATCCATCAGAATAGGAGGCATGTACTACCTCGAAACCCTCTTGCTCAAACTTCTTCCTCAATCCATCAAGGTCGTAGACTTGTCCTATATGTTCTTCTTCTAACCATTGATCATGATCGGCAAAGTAGCGATCTGGCAAAATTGTTTTTTGTTCTACGTTCGGAATTTTAACCATAAAATGACCGCCTTCTTTCAAACGAATATGCACATCATTGAAAGGCATTTCTTCAGGGGCAATGTGCTCGAAAACATCAATCGAAAAGGCGAAATCAAGCTCCTTAATTGTGGTGCGATCTAGGAAGTCGGAATAGGTTTTTATGTTCTTAATTTCAGACTTGTGAAGTGCTTCGTTTAGGGTATTGATTCTGCTCTGATCTATGTCTAAAGCATGCACCTTTGAATCTGGCAAAGCGGTAGCTAAACTGATGGCATATTCGCCATATCCTGTCCCTAAATCCAATATGTTTTCATCTCCTTTAAGAGGAATGATGTTGATCAATTTTTTGAATATAGTAAAGCGCGCATAGTTGCCCACATTGGTGTAGCCGAACACCTTATTGAATAGTTTTGCGAGTAGGGGATTGCCCTTCATTCTATCGCTCGTATAAACTTGTGCGTTTCCGAAAGTGAGTTCCATAATTAATTTATTTTGTAGCTATTAAAGCTTTTTTTTTTAATGAGTTAAATACTTCTGATAATGGTGAAATGTCTATGTATTTTTTAATTCTTATTTGTCCTAATACTATGGTCAGGATGATGCTGCTTGTAGTGGCCACTGCCGCTCCTGTAACACCATACTGAGGAATTAACCAGGCATTCATGATTATATTTACTAATAGGCTGAAAGCCAGCATCTGAAAGTTTACTTTGGGCTTGCCAATAGCATCCAAGGTAAGTCCGAATACACGACCCCAAGGTTTGAACAAACAGCCAATAGATAGTATAATTATCAGTTGAGATGATTCTAGGTAATCAGCTGATGATAAAATCTTTATAATACTCATATTGAAAATATCTATAACCATTACTCCTGGGATTATGAGTGCTAATAACGTGAGTATTGAGCGGCCATATTCTTTCTTTAGTTGACTGACACCGTTTGCATGATAACTTGCGGCTAATCGCGGATAAATGACTTGGCTTAGGGCTGTTAATGGGAGTTCTATGTACTGGATAATCCTTGATGCAAAATGGAAAAGCGCGAGTGAAATTGGATCAAGAAAATAGGCAATCATAAGCACATCGGCTTTGTTAAAAAGCAAGGATAAAAGATTGGTGCCGGCAATGTATTTCCCGAATCCAAGTAGCTCTTTTACGATGGCCAATTGTGGCATTGCAACAGCAATTGGATGCTTGAATAACATGTACAATAGAGGAGGAATTATGGCCAATAATTGACCATTCAGAATGGCATTAAAACTTAGGTTTCCTGTGTACCAAACCGTCACCATAATGGTTAAAAAAGTAACCATGTAAATGAGGTTTAGCCTAGCATAAAGTTTGAATTTGTTTTTGGCGAAACACAGAATGTTCATCATCTGAATTGTGCCTAAACTCACCAATGGCTTCCAGCTTTGTTTGAACAATTCAACCAAGGCTGGCGCCTCCCATAAACTGGCCAATAGCCCTGCTCCAAAATAGAGTAGGATAGCACTCAAAATGATTACTGTGAAGTTGATGGTTATGCCAGATCCTGCTTGTTGCGCTTCTTCACCTGCCTTTTGAATTAACAAACGCGTCAGCCCATTCTGGATTAGGCCTTGACGAATACTGTCTACAATGGATATTACTGTAATGAATAGTGCCCAAAACCCCACGGCTTCTTGAGGAAATTCCTTAAGTAGCACGATGAAGAGCAGAAAATTACTTACCAGAAATGAGGCTTGGCCTGCAATAGAATATAGGCTGTTCGAGAACATGGCGCTATTTTTCAGCGATTTAATC
>CAXBPM010000441.1:0-3277 GCA_963977345.1 uncultured Roseivirga sp. | reverse complement strand
TCGCAATAAACCCTAAGCTTTTAGATATAAGTGTCATTCGTAAATGGCAATGCATTCCTGAAGACGATTTAGAATGTGCGCTAAATAGTGACAACTCTCTTACAACTATATATTACCTATTTGAAAAGTATTCAGATGATGAGCATCGCACCTTATTCAAAAATTTTGTAGAAATACAGGACCACTGGTTAGAGGATTATGTACTTTATTCATGTCTTAAAAGAAAATTCAATGAAACAAGTTGGATAGAATGGCCTGTTGAATTTCGTGACAGGCAAACTGAAGCATTAACTGATTTTCGTTCGAATAATACTGATGATTTACAAATCATCAAATTTGAGCAATTTGTTATTTATAATGCATGGCAGAGTATTAAACATTACGCAGCGCATAAAAACGTCGCTATTTTTGGTGATATTCCAATATTTGTTTCCCACGACAGTGCGGATGTTTGGGCCAATCGCTCGCTATTTCATCTTGATGAAGCAGGAAATCCACTAACAATTGCAGGCGTTCCTCCTGATTATTTTTCAGCAAACGGTCAACGCTGGGGCAACCCACATTATCGCTGGGAAGAAATGGCGAAAGATAATTATAGCTGGTGGCTTAAACGGCTCACCCATGATTTAGCTCTATATGCTTTTGTGCGAATTGATCACTTTAGAGGCTTTGAGTCTTTTTGGGAAATACCCGCCAATGAGCCAACTGCGATTAATGGCAAGTGGATAAAGGCGCCTGGTAAAGAGTTAATAACCATATTTAAGGAACACTTTAAAGCACTTCCTATTGTTGCTGAAGACCTTGGTATTATTACACCTGAAGTCGAAGAATTACGGGACAATTTCAATCTACCTGGTATGAAAATTCTTCAATTTGCTTTTGATAGCGATGCTAACAATCCTTACTTACCGCATAACCACCTAAAGCATTCTGTCGTCTACACAGGAACACACGATAACAACACAACTCTGGGCTGGTTTAAGCATTTAGATGATCAAACGAGAGAGCACTGTTTAGAGTACTTAAACTTCCCAAAAGAAAATATGCCTTGGCCGCTAATTCAGGCAGCCTTAGCTTCAGTCGCTCAGTTAGCCATTATCCCGATGCAAGATTTATTAACTGCAGATAGTGACCAACGGATGAATACGCCTGGCACAACCGAAGGTAACTGGGCTTGGAGATTCCAGTGGAGCGATGTGCCAAATGAACTAAGGGTACATATTCAACGCCTTAATAATATCTATGGAAGAAGTATTGAGTCTTGGAAAGAAAGTGTTTAGAAAAAAACTTAAAGAAAGTGTGCCTTGGTTTAATATACAAGATACTAAATCCTATCACTTAGCTTTCCCTTAAGTTTCTCAAGAGGCTGACTATGTTATTTGTAGATGAAGTCGTAGATAAGGGGCATCGAAATACTTCAGACCTTTCTGATGAAGAAAAACCAATTTATTATCTGGCATATTTTGAACAAGTAGCTGATATGGAAGGGTGGGATTTTTTCTTCACTTATAATATGGACGCTTACCCTTTAGTTAAGAAATTATTGATCGCTGCAGGCGATTTCAATTCATTAAAAATTTTTAAAAACTATGAAGATCATTTTGAAAAGTTAGGTGTTAAATTTTCCTCTAAGGAAATAGATAACTTTTTGTTGCATGCCTCAGAGACTTATTATAAATCTTGCCCAAATTGGAGGAATATGTTCTCACAAATTCATTCTGAACGCTGGAAGTTGGTATCCAAATATTATGGCTCCATCGGTGTAGAACTTAAAGTATGACAAGTGAATAAATAAGAGAAACCAGACTAAAAAGCGATAATTCATTTTATGCCGAAAAAAGGCATGCGAGCTGATTTCCAGATACTTCGCACACCATGCCTGCTATATAAGCAGGCACTTTGAAATAACACTATCTAAAAAACCATTACAACCAAAGCATATAGCCCATTTCAAAGCGCTGGCTTTGTAATTCATGAAACGGAAATGCCCTAATCATATAACTTAGTAGGCCTGAGCCCTCGATTTCAGCATCTAAGCGATATAGTGTCTCGTCTTCTCCATAAGTACCGACATAGACAAATGAATGGCAACTTACTTTGTGAAATTCGCCCGAACCAGAGCCTCGCTCAATTAAACAATCTGCCAATACATCACTCGGTGACAACTGCCCCAATTTTATAGCGATATCCAGTTGAAGCCGCTCACCTGTCATCAAGCTATTAACTGGATTCGTCAACATTCTTATCGAAACATTATGCCAATGATGATGAATAGTATTTTTCCAAAGAGACAAAATAGTGGCTGGTTGAAAATCATCAGCTTTCAATGCTTTATGTTGTTTTGAAGCAGGTGAATAGAAATCTCTAACATAATCCATCACCATTCGTTGTGAGTTAAACCTTGGGAGAATGGTTTTCATTGAATTTTTACAACGTTGAACCCATTCTGCTGAATAGCCATGCCCATCACGGTCGTAATAAAGCGGAATAATTTCTTGTTCTAATAAATCCAACATTTCTTTGGATTCTTCTCTGTTTCTGAATTCAGTACTGTATTTTGAATCATGAGGTGTGATCGCCCAACCATTACCTTCCTCAAACCCTTCACCCCACCAACCATCTAGAACGGATAGATTTAAAACGCCATTCATACCCGCTTTTTCTCCAGAAGTACCGGAAGCTTCTTTTGGATATTCAGGGTTGTTAAGCCAAAGATCAACACCAGACACCAGTTTACGAGAGAGTGCCATATCAAAATCTTCAACCAAGACAATTTTGCCTTCAAACCTTGGATCACGAGAGTAATGGTGTAAAGTGCGGATAAGATCTTGTCCTGGTTGATCGTTAGGATGGGCTTTCCCTGCAAAAATTAATACCACGGGCATCTCAGGATTATTTAGAAGACGATCTAAACGTTCAGGGTCAGATAATATTAATGTCGCTCTTTTGTATGTCGCAAAACGTCTGGCAAAGCCTATCGTAAAGAAATCAGGTTTTTGAGGATTTAAAAATTCAGTTAGACGTTTAATTTTTGACTCACCTTCACCATTTCTTCGAAGTTGATTTTTAAGCCTAATGGCAACGGCTTCAAGCATCGTAGATTTAAGTGTTTGTCTTACGCTCCAAAAACTATGACTTGAAATGGTATCTATTCGTTCCCAATAATCACGGTTTGAAACTTCGCTTCGCCAACCGCCACCGAAAAGAAGATCAAAGCGATTCACCCATTCATGCGCGAGAAATGTTAAAACATGAACGCCATTAGTCACATAGCGCA
>CAXBPM010000440.1:0-3278 GCA_963977345.1 uncultured Roseivirga sp. | reverse complement strand
TCGCAATAAACCCTAAGCTTTTAGATATAAGTGTCATTCGTAAATGGCAATGCATACCTGAAGACGATTTAGAGTGTGCGCTAAATAGTGACGACGCTCTTACAACTATATATTACCTATTTGAAAAGTATTCCGATGATGAGCATCGCACCTTATTCAAAAACTTTGTAGAAATTCAGGACCACTGGTTAGAGGATTATGCTCTTTATTCTTGTCTTAAAAGAAAATTCGATGCGACAAGTTGGATAGAATGGCCAGTTGAATTTCGTGACAGGCAAACAGAAGCATTAACTAATTTTCGTTCGAATAATACTGATGATTTACAAATCATCAAATTTGAGCAATTTGTTATTTATAATGCATGGCAGAGTATTAAACATTACGCAGCGCATAAAAACGTCGCTATTTTTGGTGATATTCCAATATTTGTTTCCCACGACAGTGCGGATGTTTGGGCCAATCGCTCGCTATTTCATCTTGATGAAGCAGGAAATCCACTAACAATTGCAGGCGTTCCTCCTGATTATTTTTCAGCAAACGGTCAACGCTGGGGCAACCCACATTATCGCTGGGAAGAAATGGCGAAAGATAATTATAGCTGGTGGCTTAAACGGCTCACCCATGATTTAGCTCTATATGCTTTTGTGCGAATTGATCACTTTAGAGGCTTTGAGTCTTTTTGGGAAATACCCGCCAATGAGCCAACTGCGATTAATGGCAAGTGGATAAAGGCGCCTGGTAAAGAGTTAATAACCATATTTAAGGAACACTTTAAAGCACTTCCTATTGTTGCTGAAGACCTTGGTATTATTACACCTGAAGTCGAAGAATTACGGGACAATTTCAATCTACCTGGTATGAAAATTCTTCAATTTGCTTTTGATAGCGATGCTAACAATCCTTACTTACCGCATAACCACCTAAAGCATTCTGTCGTCTACACAGGAACACACGATAACAACACAACTCTGGGCTGGTTTAAGCATTTAGATGATCAAACGAGAGAGCACTGTTTAGAGTACTTAAACTTCCCAAAAGAAAATATGCCTTGGCCGCTAATTCAGGCAGCCTTAGCTTCAGTCGCTCAGTTAGCCATTATCCCGATGCAAGATTTATTAACTGCAGATAGTGACCAACGGATGAATACGCCTGGCACAACCGAAGGTAACTGGGCTTGGAGATTCCAGTGGAGCGATGTGCCAAATGAACTAAGGGTACATATTCAACGCCTTAATAATATCTATGGAAGAAGTATTGAGTCTTGGAAAGAAAGTGTTTAGAAAAAAACTTAAAGAAAGTGTGCCTTGGTTTAATATACAAGATACTAAATCCTATCACTTAGCTTTCCCTTAAGTTTCTCAAGAGGCTGACTATGTTATTTGTAGATGAAGTCGTAGATAAGGGGCATCGAAATACCTCTACCCTTTCTGATGAAGAAAAACCAATATATTATCTGGCTTATTTTGAACAAGTAGCTGATATGGAAGGGTGGGATTTTTTCTTTACTTATAATATGGACACTTACCATTTAGTTAAGAAATTATTGATCGCTGCAGGTGATTTTAATTCATTAAAGATTTTAAAAAACTATGAAGATCATTTTGAAAAGTTAGGTGTTAAATTTTCCTCTAAAGAAATAGATAATTTTTTGTTGAATGCCTCAGAGACTTATTATAAATCTTGTCCCAATTGGAGGGATATGTTCTCACAAATTTATTCTGAACGTTGGAAGTTAGTATCAAAATATTATGGCTCCATCGGTGTAGAACTAAATGTATGACAAGTGAATAAATAAGAGAAATCAGATTAAAAATCTGATCATTCGTTTTAGGCCGAAAAAAGGCATGCGAGCTGATTTCCAGATACTTCGCACACCATGCCTGCTATATAAGCAGGCACTTTGAAATAACACTATCTAAAAAACCATTACAACCAAAGCATATAGCCCATTTCAAAGCGCTGGCTTTGTAATTCATGAAACGGAAATGCCCTAATCATATAACTTAGTAGGCCTGAGCCCTCGATTTCAGCATCTAAGCGATATAGTGTCTCGTCTTCTCCATAAGTACCGACATAGACAAATGAATGGCAACTTACTTTGTGAAATTCGCCCGAACCAGAGCCTCGCTCAATTAAACAATCTGCCAATACATCACTCGGTGACAACTGCCCCAATTTTATAGCGATATCCAGTTGAAGCCGCTCACCTGTCATCAAGCTATTAACTGGATTCGTCAACATTCTTATCGAAACATTATGCCAATGATGATGAATAGTATTTTTCCAAAGAGACAAAATAGTGGCTGGTTGAAAATCATCAGCTTTCAATGCTTTATGTTGTTTTGAAGCAGGTGAATAGAAATCTCTAACATAATCCATCACCATTCGTTGTGAGTTAAACCTTGGGAGAATGGTTTTCATTGAATTTTTACAACGTTGAACCCATTCTGCTGAATAGCCATGCCCATCACGGTCGTAATAAAGCGGAATAATTTCTTGTTCTAATAAATCCAACATTTCTTTGGATTCTTCTCTGTTTCTGAATTCAGTACTGTATTTTGAATCATGAGGTGTGATCGCCCAACCATTACCTTCCTCAAACCCTTCACCCCACCAACCATCTAGAACGGATAGATTTAAAACGCCATTCATACCCGCTTTTTCTCCAGAAGTACCGGAAGCTTCTTTTGGATATTCAGGGTTGTTAAGCCAAAGATCAACACCAGACACCAGTTTACGAGAGAGTGCCATATCAAAATCTTCAACCAAGACAATTTTGCCTTCAAACCTTGGATCACGAGAGTAATGGTGTAAAGTGCGGATAAGATCTTGTCCTGGTTGATCGTTAGGATGGGCTTTCCCTGCAAAAATTAATACCACGGGCATCTCAGGATTATTTAGAAGACGATCTAAACGTTCAGGGTCAGATAATATTAATGTCGCTCTTTTGTATGTCGCAAAACGTCTGGCAAAGCCTATCGTAAAGAAATCAGGCTTTTGAGGATTTAAAAATTCAGTTAGACGTTTAATTTTTGATTCACCTTCACCATTTCTGCGAAGTTGATTTTTAAGCCTAATGGCAACTGCTTCAAGCATCGTTGATTTAAGTGTTTGCCTGACACTCCAAAAGCTATGACTTGAAATGGTATCTATTCGTTCCCAATAATCACGGTTTGAAACTTCACTTCGCCAACCGCCACCAAAAAGAAGATCAAAGCGATTAACCCATTCATGCGCGAGAAATGTTAAAACATGAACGCCATTAGTCACATAGCGCA
>CAXBPM010000439.1:0-3282 GCA_963977345.1 uncultured Roseivirga sp. | reverse complement strand
ATTCAAAATCAGCGTTTGTGCTGTTTTTGAAATTGTAATTCTGGTATCATTTTCAGAAGCAATGATCTTTACATAATCTCCACCTAACCTAGTTTCGTAGGGTACGAACAAGAAGTTCTTACCCCAAGTAGAAACAGGGAACATTTGTTCCAAAAGGTGATCTCTGGCCGCACCACAACCTCCCACATTGGTAAATACATTCCCTCCAAAAACGGCTATATTTTTACAATCGGAACTATTCTGACTCACTGTACGAACATAAGAACCACTTAAGTCTTCATCCGATTTTATCAGGTAGGTTTCACCTGCATTCAATTCAATTGTTTGGGGAATTCCTTTCAACCAACCATTATAAGTGTTGCCTGTAGGTGTAATTTCAATTTGGGTTCCATCTTCCGAAGCAGCCACCAGAAACTCTGATTCTCTTGAACCATCAATAATATCCCCCGGAGGTTCCATGTGTGCTACGACATAATACTCATTCCCTAGGGCTGGAGTCGGTAATATTACAGCGGCATCTGCACTAAACTGTCTTTTATTCAGCGCATATAATGAAATGGGGTTATCAGAAGTGACATGAATCCCAAAACCATTCTTACCCTCATCTGTAGGCATAAGGTTCAATGGAAGTACTACTTTTTTGGATATCCCAGGATCAACGGTTACTGTTACGTTAAAGACATCTAGTGGGGCCTGAATAGTTACTGAAGTAGTCTTTTCGGCACTTAGGTAAATCTCAATGGACTCTGCACTCGCGTTGTCCATAAAGCCAAACCAGAAGTCTCTACCTTCGGTAGTGACTTGAGCATTTGCCGATATGGCAATATATAGTAGTCCAAAAAAAGTTAGGATTAGGCTCCTCAGCTTCAACTTTTTCAATACAAGTAGTCTTAAAGGCTATAAAGATGGCGGTTTTTACTCGCATTCTTCTGTTGTCATCTGACATTATTGAGTAAAAAAGGATTAACGAAAAAGTTTGAATGAGCCTCTTCTTGTTTCTTCAAAACTTACTCCGTTTACCATTCCCGCATAGAAAATAACGTAACTATACTGTCCATCTTGTACTTTTGTGCCTTTAAACCTTCCGTCCCAGCCGTCATCAGTGCCTTGAGTAGAAAAAATAATTTCACCCCACCCGTTGAATATTTGCATAGTGAACAATAAATCACAATCAGATATGGCCTTAAACACATCATTAACGCCATCATTATTCGGAGTAAAAGCGTTTGGAATGGAGATTTTGGGGAAATGCTCAACCACATCAAAATCTAAAGTAGTCTCGCAGCCTATGGCGTCTACAATTCTTAGGTTATATGCCCCTTTAGAAAAATCAGCCCCTTCCTGTGTGTTCACCGTTGGTGCATTGCTCCAATAAAATTGGTAATCTGGAGTACCGCCCTTGGCTTCAATAAAAGTCATTCCATCGGATGCCTGGTATATTGCGCTGAAGTTTGACAATTTCTACTATCCGTTATGGTCACCGTGTAGTCACCAGCGGGAAGGCCTGTCACCAAATTAGTAGTATAAGTCTGGTTAAAATTCTCGCCAATCACATTTATTGCGTAGTCACCTTGCCCATTCGGGGTTCCCCCAACTATATCGAAAGCTATACTTCCGTTATTCTCTTGAAAACATCTCACGGGTAGAATTTCGGCATTCGCAATGGTCAATGGTGCAGGTTCTATTATCGTGTATATTACAATCAACTGGCAACCTGCTGCATCAGTAATAGTGGCTTCATAATCGCCAGCAGCCAATTCTGAAATAGATCTCCCGGTTGCCCCACTGTCCCAAGTGACGATATAAGTACTTGGCCTTCCGCCAGAAATTGTAAGCTCTATTGAACCGTCTGAGCGCCCGTTACAAGAAATATTCTTTATGATCGGATTTGCCTTTAGTTCGGGATAAACTGTGACATTTAGCGGATCAGAAACTCCAGCACAATCTTCAATCAGAGGGTTCGATTCCATATACCAAATTTGACCAGCACCGAGTCTGTCCCATATTACGCTTACTTCATTTCCCGAATTGTCACCATTAACAAAATGCCCCCCATCTATGTACCATTCATAAATCGACCCATTGGTTTGCGGGGTGAAATAAATAATGCCTTGAGCATTATTCACACAAGCTTGGCTTGCGAAAATAGCATTAGACTCAGGTATGGCAGGCTCAAGCTCTTTATTGATTTTCACATCATAGGTAATGGCATCTCCTTTACAGCCTAAACCGCTGTAAGGAGTTACTTTAAGGAAAGCATTCGGGTTTGTGACTCCCCAATCCACTATTATCTTATCTCCAGAAGGCGAATCAACTGTAAATGAGCTTCCACCACTAATCTCCCATTGGTAGGTATTTCCATCTCCGCCCAGCACTGTATATTCTACACCATCCACTCCAGGGCATACTGATTGAGGCCCAACCACCGATTCTACATCCACATTTCGTATGATTACCTGCTTGGTGAACGTCTCGGACGAGCCACAGCCCGCCCCTCCATTAGAGGCTATTAATGTTACTTCGTAAGTGCCTGCATTTGTATAAGTATGGAGTGGATTTTCGCCAGTGGCCATCGTTCCATCTCCAAAATGCCAATCGAAAATACTATAACGGGTCACTCTGCTGGATTGGTTTTGAACTTCGAAGCTGAAATCGATTTCAGAATTGATACAGCCTTCTTCATCAATTAGAGCAATGGTTGCATCATTCAAAATCAACTCTGCTTTAATCTTGTCTAAACTAGCCCCAGCCGAGTAGCCAAAGGACTCCTTGTCGCCATAGCCATAGACATAGGCGATTACCCCATTTGGAGCCGAGAGTACATGATTCCCTTGCGATATATTGACGGAGGCAAATCCGACATTATTAAACACATTAAATTTGCTTGTGATATCTTGACCATCCAATACAATATCTCTCAGGTTTGCAGACTCTGCTATCAGCGACAAGTAGTAGGTAGTTATAATTTCTACTTCAAAGGCATTAAAAGTAACCGACTTTATGCTCTGCTCTAAAGGGCTCAAAACAATCATAAATGGGTCGGCCTTTGAATCCTCAACCCCATCGCATTCCTGACTCCTACTAAACTGTGCAACACTTATCGGCTTATTGGCATTAATTGACCTAACCCTTTCTAGGGCTTTAATGGTATACACATCACCTGCGTTTAGGTTTATTGTGGCTTCAAATGATATTTCAACTTCAGTATCGTCTTCAGAAGCAATTATCTTCAGCAAGTCTCCGCCTCTTCTTGTCTCATAAGGAGCAAAAAAGAAGGTTTGG
>CAXBPM010000438.1:0-3282 GCA_963977345.1 uncultured Roseivirga sp. | reverse complement strand
GCTGCAATTAGTGTGTTTGGATCTTTAGGGCTCATGGCCACATCAACTACACCAATAAATTTCCCGTCATCTTTTTTAACCTCAAGAACTTTATCCCATGTTTTACCACCATTAGTAGTTTTGTACAAACCTCTTTCTGGGTTATCTGAATAAAGCTTACCCAATGCTGCTACATAAACAACATCTGAGTTTTTTGGGTCAATAAGGATTCTTCCAATGTGATGAGATTCAGGAAGTCCCATGTTAGTCCATGTTTTTCCAGCATCAGTAGATTTGTAAATACCATTCCCCCAGTATGAACTTCTAGAGTTGTTGGCTTCACCTGAACCTACCCAAACCACATCATTGTTGCGTTGGTCTACGGCAATGGCGCCTACTGAAATAATGTTTTCTTTGTCGAAAAGCGATTCCCATGAAATTCCGTTATTCACAGATTTCCATACACCACCCGATGCAGTTGCTGCATAGATAATTTTGGTTGATTTGTCTACTACTGCGAAATCCACATATCGTCCACCTTGTCGGGTTGGGCCGATGTCTCTAAAGTGAATTCTGTCGGCTACGTTGGCCGGAATCTTTTGCGCTTGGGCAAACGGAGCTGCAAAGCACAATAAGACAAGCAAAAAGCTAGCGATCTTAATGTTTTTTGTAAATCTAAATTTCATAGTTATTGATTTGAATGCTGTTAAATTACTTCAATTTAGACCGTGGGCAAAAAACGGGTGCAAAGATTACATGAATGGTTTGATCGAGATAGGATTCAATAATGTGTCATTAGGTCTGGTAACCTGTTGTTTAGTAAGTACACCTTCGGGGCAATTAAAAATCAAGTTAACTTCGGTCTTTTAGACGGAAAACGAATTTTAACCCAGACCAAATTCCGTCTACCGCACAAACTTTCACATCCACCAAGCCACTTTCTAATCCTATTCTTCTGACAACACTATCGTCCACATCGGTGGGGACTTTCGATGCTTTTTTAGGCCAAGAGACCCAAATCATTCCAGTTGGTTTGAGTTTTGATTTTAAGTCTAAGATTTTTCTTTGAAGCTCTTGCTCTGACTTTGTGAAAAAATGGATGAAATCAATTTGATCTTCATTTTGAAGATCAACAAACTCAATGTTGCTGGGTAAGCGCTCAAATAGATTTATATAATAATCAGGTTGGTTTAAAAGGATGATTTTGAAATCTTCTTTAATCCCTAATTTCTTGGCCAGTGGAGTACTCGAGTATCCGCTCATTATATTATTGATTTGGGTAGGTTCTGATTCAGTATTGTCAATATTAAGTTACAGAAGTTGTTTTTGATTGCCTACACAGACTGTTGTTGGATAATTTAATCTTTTCACCTGAAAAGATGCGACACAATTACTTGTTATTTATTAGTGATTAGTCGACTTGAATATTATTTTTGCGCATGGCTGAACAGATACTTATTCTGGATTTCGGTTCTCAGTATACTCAACTAATTGCCCGTAGAGTAAGAGAACTCAATGTCTATTGCGAAATCCACCCTTTTAACAACATTCCACCCATTACAGACGACATTAAAGGAGTCATTCTTTCAGGAAGTCCTTGCTCTGTAAGAGATGCCGGTTCGCCTGATTTAGATCTAAGTCAGTTCAGAGGTAAATTGCCTTTGTTAGGGGTTTGCTATGGTGCACAGCTTATGGCGCAGAAGTTTGGCGGTAATGTATTGCCCTCTGAAATCAGAGAATATGGCCGTGCAAAGCTGAATCATGTAGACATGCAGTCAGATTTGATGAAAGAAATCAATTTGGGTTCTCAGGTTTGGATGTCGCATGGAGATACTATTTCTGACCTTCCAGTTGATTTCGATATTATAGCCAGCACTCCTAGTGTCAAGGTAGCCGCTTTTAAAATTCAGAACGAAGACACTTACGGTATTCAGTTTCACCCTGAGGTGACGCATTCAACTGAAGGGAAAGAGTTATTAAGAAATTTCGTGGTTCAAATTGCAGGTTGTAGCCAAGATTGGACCCCAGATGTATTCGTAGAATCTACCATCGCTGAACTTAAAGAAAAGCTAGGCAACGATAAGGTAGTTTTAGGCCTTTCCGGAGGAGTAGATTCTTCTGTTGCAGCCGTGCTTATTCATAAAGCCATTGGTGAAAATCTACATTGTATTTTCGTTGATAACGGACTGTTAAGAAAGAATGAGTTTGAAAGCGTTTTAGAGTCGTACCAAGGAATGGGCTTGAACGTAAAAGGGGTGAATGCCAAAGATCAGTTCTATAAAGCGCTTGAAGGGATTTCAGATCCAGAAGGAAAGCGTAAAGCGATAGGCCGTGTTTTCATTGAAGTATTTGATCAAGAAGCACAGAAGATACAGGGTGTTAAATGGTTAGGCCAAGGAACGATTTATCCAGATATTATTGAATCAGTTTCGGTTAACGGCCCATCGGCTACAATAAAGTCGCATCACAACGTTGGTGGTTTACCCGATAAAATGAATTTGAAAGTCGTTGAACCATTGAATACACTTTTTAAGGACGGTGTAAGGAATGTGGGTAAATCTCTGGAGATCGACCAAAATATTTTGGGAAGACATCCTTTTCCAGGTCCGGGTTTGGGTATCCGTATTTTAGGAGATATTACTGCTGAAAAAGTGGCCATTCTTCAAGAAGTAGATTATATCTTTATCAATGGCTTGAAAGAAGCTGGTTTGTATGATGATGTATGGCAAGCAGGAGCAATGTTGCTTCCAGTCCAGTCGGTAGGTGTAATGGGAGATGAGCGTACTTATGAAAAAGTGGTAGCGCTTAGAGCGGTAAGCAGTGTCGATGGTATGACAGCCGACTGGTGTAATTTACCGTATGAGTTTTTGCAGGATGTTTCGAATAAAATTATCAATCAAGTAAAAGGAGTAAATAGAGTGGTTTATGACATCAGTTCTAAACCGCCTGCTACAATAGAATGGGAATAAACATGATGATAAAGACCCGCTGTTTTATAGTACTAATTTTCTTGTCCCTCGTTGGTCATTCAGCTTTTGCTCAAGATGTTAAAACGATGTTTGATGAAGCAAAAGCTTTACTGGATCGGGATCAGTATGCTTTGGCAATGGGTAGGTTTAAGCAAATCAGTGCTTTAGAGCAGGACAATGATTTGGTGAGATACGCTAATTTTTATCATGCGATTTCAGCTTATCATTCAGGCGATGCGGCTATGGCGAAACAACTGTTTACCCAGCTCCAAGAGAAGTATCCAGATTGGTCTGAGTCTACGAATGAGGTTAACTTTTGGCAAGCAAAAATTGC
>CAXBPM010000437.1:0-3297 GCA_963977345.1 uncultured Roseivirga sp. | reverse complement strand
CGCTGTTCCTTATACAGAAATAGCCGCTCCCGTATTCAACGACATCTAATAAAAATTACAGCTTTCAAAATTTCTGACCTCTCTAAAAATAGATGCGGTTGATAATCATTATGTTTGTGCGTGCAGATTTGAGCCAATGAGTACAGCGAAGACAAAAAACTTACGAAACATCTGGTATGTAGCCTGTCATGGTAGCCTTTTGAAAAAAGGGAAGACCATTGAGAAGGAAATAGACAGTGAGAAAATCCTCTTGGGCAGAGATGAACAAGGGAAGGTTTTCGCGCTTCGCAACCAATGTCCGCACCGTGGTATTCCATTAACTTATGGCAATTTTGACGGCTGCGAAATTGAATGCTGTTATCATGGCTGGAGGTTTAAAACGGACGGCACTTGCTCGAAAATACCAACACTCCCTCCTTCTTCTAAACTAGATGTAACTAAGGTAAGAGCGCCTTATTATCCGCTGCGCGAAGTTCATGGCATTGTACTGATTTACTTACCCAAAGACATGCGCAAGCCTGAGGACATGGACGAAAGCCTTTTTCCTCAGTTTCCTTTAAAGGAAGAAGCCAATTTCGATTTTGTCACCGCAAAACCTATGTCTTGCAGTCTCGATCATTCAGTAATTGGGTTGATTGATCCGGCACACGTTCCTTTTGTGCATCAATCTTGGTTCTTTAGAAAAAAGACCAACCTCAAGCTTAAGACAAAGAATTTTGCTCCTTCGCACCTAGGTTTCAAAATGGTTCGACATGAGCCTTCTAAGAACTCAGCGGCTTATAAAATTCTAAAGAAAGAGCAGACTACAGAAATTAGTTTTCAGTTGCCAGGTATCAGAATTGAGCATATTAAAGTAGGCGAAAATGACATCGTGATCATGACGGCCCTGACTCCTGTGAATGAAAAACAGACAGAACTGATTCAGTTCATCTACACCGACATCAGCTGGTTCAAATACTTAAAGCCTATTTTCTATCGCTTTGCGAATACCTTTATTCAGCAGGATGTAGATGTGTTTGAAAAACTTAAAGAAGGCCTTCAGAACAACCCTCCACTGATGCTCATGGGCGACCCAGATATGCAGGCGAAATGGTACAATGCCATTCGAACGCGTTACGAAAAATGTCAAGAAGAAAAAACGTCTTTCGAAAACCCAATCAAGCCAGAGACTTTGCAGTGGCAGACTTAAGACTATCCACCTAATTAGCACATTAGTCTCATTTTATCTGTATATATTTTTGTTAAATTATAAATCATGCCAAACAGAACAGTCGGTACCATACTAGTTTATTCATTTTTGATCATATCCGTTTCACAACTTAGTGCTCAAAATGGCAAGGACTATATTGTGACTCATATAAGAGATACACTTTGGGGAACAGTTGAGAGAGATGATGATTACTTTAAAATTGGCGAAAAAATCAAGTTCGAAGATTCAGGAGGGAGTAAAAGAATATATTTCCCCGCAGATATTAAAGCATTCAAAATTCGAAACGAATATTATGAATCAATTATAGCTCAGAAAAGGGATAAACTTATCGGGCTTAAAGCTGAGAAAAATGTTTTTGCCAGAAGAATGATAAGCGGACCATTGAGCCTTTTCAAACACAGTTATACTCAACCAACGCCTGGCGGCCTTATGTATGGTAACAACTTCTCTAGCCCTTCTAAAGATATCACAGACTTTTACATTACCATTGACAATGAAAAGCCTGTTTTAGTGAATCCAACACTTCAACATTCTGGAGATGAAATCTTCTTTACAGACTTTCCGGAAATACACGAAAAGATGATGAGTGATAAAACATTCACAATTAACCTTGCAGCACATGAACACAATAAAAAACTAAAGAAATTGGTGGAGCCCTATACACAAAACAAGTTCATTAAAGAAGGAAAAGTCAGGGTTCTTCTAGTTAGAAAACCTTCGTATATATTTAATGGAGATTTAAAAATTAAACTAGACAAAGCCAACGTGGCCACTCTCAAAGAAAACCAATTTTTAGATATAACATTATCGGAAAGCGAGTACTATGATTTGAAACTAACGGGAAAGGGTGTTAAAAAATCAGTCTCTTTTTATGGAAGAACAAACAATGTTATTTTCTTAGAGTTTGCTACAGGAGACATTTCTACTATTCTACCAATAACCATGGAAAAGGCACTCCAATACATGGAAAGCGCAGATGAGATTGCAGTAGATCTTTCACGCAACAACTAAAAACTTTAACCGCAGGCAGGATTGTATTGATAACTCATGTCTAATCCCATATCTGAGGCCTATCCACTCCTAGCTGTCTTAAATAGTTTAGCATTTGACCTGTATGGACAGATTCGTGATAAGCAATTCGATTGAGGTAATCTCCAAGAACTTTGCTTTGCCTCACTTCCTTTCGCTCAATTTTTATCTCCGACAAACCCGACTCACTTAAGCCTTTAATCATGGCTATAAATCGGTCGTGATATTCGGAAGCTATATTCAATTCATGCTGAACGTCAGTATATTCTAACCCTTCCCATGGCGACTTGTAATCCCCAAGGTTTCCTCTGTTTTCAATGATTTTATGAAAAAGGTGTTCTCCTTCCAACACATGACGGATCATTTCAATGATTGAAAAGGCTCCTGTATCAGGCCTCCAGTTTAAATGCTCTTGCGGTATTCCCATCCAAACTTTTGTGCTCCTTCTTCTTACTTCTGAAGAATTGAGCAAAATCACATCTATTGCGTTCATGTTCTGTCTAGTAAAGGGTAAGAATTAAATATCTCCCAATTGCGGACGAAGGATGATCTCCTCCACTACCGTGTTAGGCGACATGGCGTGAGCAGCGTAAATCGCATTTGCAACGTCTTCTGGTTTCATAAATCGTTCTTCTGGAAGTCCAGCTCCTTCCCAGCTTGGGGTATAGGTTGCGCCAGCCAAAATTGAAGTAACCCGTACTCCATGAGGTTTCATTTCTTCACGCAAAGCTTTTGTAAAACCAAGTAAGGCAAATTTTGAAATAGAATAGCTACCACCATTGGCATAGGCTTGAATTCCAGCAATTGAACCTGAGGTAAAAACATGACCAGATTTGCGTTCCATCATCCCAGAAATCAATGCACGGGTCAGATGATACGCACTATATAGATTCGTTTCTATCATCATTTCCAGATTTCCTTCGTCCTCATTATACACGCTGCCCGGAATAAAAGTACCTGCATTGTTCAATAACAGATCCACCGAACGGTCGAAGGACTGAACCATCTCAGCAAATTTTAGCACCTCGTTTTTCTTAGATAAATCTGCCTGAACTGTG
>CAXBPM010000436.1:0-3318 GCA_963977345.1 uncultured Roseivirga sp. | reverse complement strand
GTTTCTTGGCCGAGGTCATCAATCACCCCAATTACTTTAAACACCCCGTACCCATTCAATTTGATGGTTTGATTGGTGGCCCCTTCTACTGAATCGAACAATTTTTCCGCTTCAGACTTCACCAAGATGAGCTCACTAACCGTTTGTTGATCGAGTGGCTTTGATTCTGCAAGCACCTTAAAATCAAACACATCAAATAAGGAAGGATCTGCAAAATAAACAGCGGGCACCTTAAATTTCCTATCGTCCGATTCTACAATCAATTCCGATGCCCTGCCAAACCTCACCGTATTTTCTACCTCTGGAATGCCTTCTTTTAAGAGCTCCCCCATCGGGAATTGTGTCATGAGCTCCCATTTTGGCTCTATATCCGTAGTATCGTCTCTGGCGACTAAAACCCTGTAGATTTCTTCCGAGTGAGCGTGATAGGAATCCTTATCAAATTGCTCTTTCACATATAAACTTAGAATGACAAAGCAGATTAAGCCTACGGTCAGTCCGAATATATTAAGAACAGAGTAAAGCTTGTTTTTTACCAGGTATCGAAAGGCTATTCTAAAAAAGGATGATAACATGGATTCTATTTGGGTTAAAAACTAAAGTGATTAAATAATTCGGCAAATACTCTCAATCGCTATTCAACTGTCATACCAAACTTAACCTATTGTTTATCAATAAATTAAGAAGCATCAACACTATTACATTGGTCGCCATCGCACTTTGCTGTTCGTTGGCGGACGGCAGCCTGTTTAATCATGAATCACGAAGTGTATCAACTGGGTTGGACTTTGCAACTTTCAACGAATACCATCCGGATGACAGAAGAGTTGCGCCAAGCATGATCAGACCAGCCAATCCAAAAAGCCATAAAGGCTGATCAGTTCTATAAGCAAACTGAGAAATCCATGAATCAATTATGCTGATTACAAGAGGAACTGCGATGACGATTGATACTAACATTGCAATGATAAATACTCGATTTTGCAACCCAAAAAGTTGTGCAACCCCTGCCCCAAGCACTTTACGAATGCTGATCTCTTTGAGCCTTTCTCGACCATAAAATATAGACATTGCGAATACACCTGCAAAGGCGATTAGACAAACCCCAACGCCCAGAACACTTGTCATTTGCATCATCTTGGTTTCTGAAGAGTACAGTCGGTTGTGCTCCTCTTCAAGCACTTTCAACACAAAAGGTTTTGATGGCTCAAACTCCCAAAACATCTGCTGAATGGTTTGAATAAGTTCGCCTAAATTGACATTGTCAGAATAACGAATAGAATAGTGAGCCCTTCCATTTGAGTAGCTTAAAGGCACAAATAGCATTGCAGGAATTGGTTCACTTACCGAATTGAAATGGAAATCACTGACTGCACCTTCCTGAATAATATAGCCAGGTGCGGACTTGCCATAAGAAACTGGTAGTAGTTTACCAATAGGCTCATTTTCAAGCGTATTAAGAGCAGTTTCGTTAAGCAGTGCCACTTTGCTGTCACCACAAAATAGGGAGATCACATCATCATCATAATTCTCCTGAATTCCATAAAACTCAAAGAAATGACAATCGATCCCTATAGTCAATATTTCAACTTTTTCCCATCCATCCCTGAATCCTGGTTTCTGCAGGTCATAAACATCCAATGCCCTCATTGGGTGTTCATCTGAAAACGCAATATCTTGAATGGCAGGCATCGCCATGAGGCGGTCTTTGAATGTTTGTATAGTTGATTCATCCCTACCCTGGAACCAACTTGACTTGAATACCAATGTATTTGTGAAATCATACCCTGCCTCCTTGGATAGCATGAACTCAAGCTGTCGATTCATAAAGAGCATGGCGGAAATAATACCAAAGGCTATAAAAAACTGAAAGGCCAGTAAACCCTTTCTGATCAGAGATTTTGATCCGCCATTTCTACTAAAAGAATTGAACAGGCTTGAAACCTTAAAGCTAGAAACAATTAAAGCGGGGTAAATGCCAGCGATAAGCCCCACCATAGAGGTAAAGGCCAAAAGAATCAAATACGTTCTAAAACCAAAAATAGCCACAGTCAATTCTCTATCAACAAATTGACTGTAAATTGGAATTAATACCTCAATCAATATCAAGGCACATATAAATGAAATAAAACTCAACATTAACGATTGAATCAAAGACCTCTTGATCAACTGAATTTTTCTTGCCCCTATGATCTTATGAATAGCAATTTCTTTGCTTCTGTCCAATGCAACTGCTAATGAAATATTACCAAAATTAGCGATGGCCACAGCGAGTAAACAGATAGAAATCACTGCTAACCAAACTACTAACTGTTCGTCCGCTTTTGGTCGATACGATCGAGCAATATCTAAAGTGCTAAAATGATAATCTTCAATTGGCTCCAACTCGTACTTTTCTCCTCTGGATTCCTCACCCAAGTCCTGTTGAGTTAACTGAGTTTCTAAGGCATCTATATCAACACCCTCATTTAATGACATAAAGACCTGAAACATGAGATAACCTCTGCTGGTGAAATAGTCATTATAGTCAGGATTCGACTTCATGGTTTCCACCGAAATAAGAAACCGTGGATCAAGAGATGAATTAGAAGGGAAATCTTTATACACACCGGTGACTTCAAGCTCATCCTCTCCCACTAATATCCTCTTTCCTATAACTTCCTTTCCCTCGAATATCTTTTGATGGACAGATTCACTGATTAAAACCGTTCCAGGAACATCAAACATTCCCAAATCTCCACTAACGGTTTTCACATCAAACATATCCAAGAAGCCTCTTTCTACATACCAAAAACCCTTCTCTTCGAACGCCTTTTCCCTTTTTGCACTAGGTCTAACTAATTTAGTTAGATAGGAATTATTGTAAGCCCTAACCAAAGATGCTATTGAAGGATTTTTTTCGAGATAACTTGATGATAGGATATAAGGGTAGTTGGAACTATTTGCAGATATGGACGAAGCCGAATTTGTGGTTACTAGCCTATGAATTTTGCCACTGTCAGGATAGGATTGGTCAAACGTATACTCATGAATTAAATAAATAGACGTCAGGAAAATAAAACAAAAGGCGATGGCCAGCCCGATTACATTAGTCCAAGTATAAATCAGATTTCTTCTCAGGCTTCTTAAGATGATTCTAAGGTTGAGCATAGCAAGGGTTTATTTTATCAGGTAAAACAATCTCAATGCCAGCAATAAAACACTGAAAATAAGACGATTAAGACCAAAATGTCTTTACACTTAGTCCGCCAGCGAACTTTACCGTCCGCTGACGGACGGCAATATTTGTTTGTATATTAACGATCAGTTTGATTTGTA
>CAXBPM010000435.1:0-3323 GCA_963977345.1 uncultured Roseivirga sp. | reverse complement strand
ACCCCAAAAAATCACTGATTCTTTCTGATATTCCGCAATCTGACCCGAAAGAAAGCACCTATAGCCGTGTAGCCGAACTGGTACAAGAAAAAGGCATCACGCAACTTTATGCCATCGGACATGAATTGGCCGACTTCAAAAGCTTATTCCCAGCATCGACTAAATTCTATCCTTCTACCGAAGCATTCCTTCAGCATTCATTTGACACTTTTGAAAAGGAGGTTGTCCTTATCAAAGGAGCCAGAAGTTTTGGCTTTGAGCAAATCGCGAAGCAATTAACGGAGCGCATTCACCGCACGGTATTAGAAATTGATTTAGATGCGGTGACACACAATCTTAACGTATATCGTCACCTGCTAAAGCCAGAAACCAAACTGTTGATTATGGTGAAGGCTTTGGCCTATGGCAGCGGAGGTTCCGAAATTGCTCACCTTTTACAGTTTCATAAAGTAGATTATTTGGGCGTGGCTTATGTAGATGAAGCGGTGCAGTTGCGAAAAGCAGGAATCAATCTTCCGATTATGGTGATCAACCCTTCGGAGGAAGATCTGCCTAATTTGGTGACCTACGACATCGAGCCTGAAATTTATAGTTTCTTACAGCTCAAGACTTTTTCTGAATTCTACTTGAAAAAAGGCATTGCGCTCAAGGGCCACTTTACCATCAATACCGGAATGAACCGCTTGGGTTTTGACCCTGAAGATTTAACGACATTAATTGCTCAGATCAATGCTCAGCCCCATATTAAAGTACAGAGTTTGTACACGCATTTGGCTGCATCGGACGAGCCTCAGCACAACGAATTTTCACTTCAACAATTACAAAGTTTTAAAGGATACGCTGAAAAAGTAGAGCAGCAACTGGGCATAAAAACCATAAAACATGCGCTGAACTCCGCTGGCATTGTGGCCTATCCCGAATACCAATTCGATATGGTGCGATTAGGCATTGGGCTTTACGGCATCGAACCCTGTGGTAATTTACAGCATGAACTGAAGTCGATCAGCACCTTAAAAACGGTGATTTCGCAGATTAGGAATGTGAAGAAGGGAGAAACGATTGGTTATGGAAGAAAAGGGAAAGTAACCAAAAACATGCGTATGGCTACCATTGCCATTGGCTATGCCGATGGCTTCTCAAGAATTTTCAGTAATGGAAATGGCCAGGTAATGCTAAACGGGCAAATGGCGAAAGTGATAGGCAATGTGTGCATGGACATGACGATGATCGACATTTCTAATATTGAAGCCGAAGAAGGAGATTCCGTCATCATTTTTGGCGAAAAGCCGACCATTTCTGAGTTGGCCAAAAACGCGAAAACAATTCCTTACGAAATATTGACCAATGTAAGCGATCGGGTAAAGCGCATTTACTTTGCCGAATAGGCTAATCGTGGTGGCTATATTTAGAATATAGCTTGTTGATTTTCTCCTTGGCCCTAGAAAGGCGCATTTTTACTGCACTTTCCGAAATGCCCATGGTTTGCTCAATCTCTTTAATCGAGTGCTTTTCTTTGTATTTGAGCAGCAGAATCAACTTTTCTTCAGGCGTAATATCTTCTAATAGTTTAAACAAGGCTGTTTCCATGGCATCTTTGTCCAATACATCCTCATCCACCAAATCGATCATTTCATCCATCAACTTTTCAGAAATCACGGTGTGTGTTTTCCTTTTCTCTTTCCGTAAATAATCAATGCAAGTGTGGTGGATGATTGAATAGAGCCAGGTTTTGAACTTTGCATCGCTGCGGAAATTCTTGAGCTGCATAAAAACCTTGATCAGAATCTCCTGACAAAGATCTTCCGAAACGTCTTCATTCTTTACGTAGCTACGACACTTCTTAATGATATAAGTCTCATACCTTCTGGTAATGATCTCGAAATAACGTTCGTGGCCTCCCGCTTTCAAGAAGGCAACTACTTCCTCGTCCGATAAATTGTCGTTTTTCAGCATAAAGCTTTAACCCAATGTTGTTTTCTTAAGCCTTGACTCAAGAAATACAAAGGTAGAAAAATACATGATCGTTTTTGGGAAAGGTTGGGGTGGTGTTAATTACCTAACCAACTTCTAACAAAGCCTAATTTGGTTAAGAAACATTTGCGGACCACTAAGAACTATAACAGGGGTAACATTCAGGTTTTTCCATTGAAGAGCTTTCTTCCTTTCCACAACTGTGGCAATTGTTCTCTAAGTAATTATAATTTTGGTACTGGTTCCAACTCTGATAACAATCACGACAATAGGGTCTACTAGGGTTGTGACTTAAATGTGCTCTACACCTAATACAATAACCGCCATCTAATACAATAACCGCCATCGTAATCTTTTGAATCTTCTCTTACCTTTTTGACTCTATACTGTTCTTCACTACTTTCTCTTTTTGGTTTTTCTGCAGCTTCAAAATCAATAAATTTCTCTTGCCCCATAAATTCAAAGATATCATGCTGGTCAAACTGGCGGTTTCTAACCAATTCATCTATGCAGTCCAATTCTACAGTAGATCCCACATAATTTTTAGATAGACCAAAATGCTTCTTCTTAAAGGATGGTATTCGTGCATAAATGCCATATCCCTCTTTTAGAATATCAAAGCTATAATTAAAAGCATCAAGGTCGAAATTATCTGAACCGCCCAGTAGTTTAGGCTCACCCAGTACTCCGTACTCAATATTATTTTTAAATGAAGAATCTAAAAGGTTAATGCTCGTAACCAGTCCAACTTTTTCATTGGAATAGTACTTGGCATGAAGGTTAGGAATATAAACTATACCAATATTTGGGAATCCTTTAAGGAACTCGAAATCATCATAATTCAAGCTCCTTGATACATTTTCCTCGTTTTTACCAAAGCCAATAATTATCCCTACTTCCGCATTATTCTTATGTCTTTCAAAGAGCTTTTTGAAATGATCATCAAGCTTGATAAATGGGGAAATAATTAGAAGTCGAGATTTAGCATTATAAATAATGTCATCAACAGCCTCAACTAACTGCGTACCTGAAATGAATTTTGCCATTTAATTCTGAAAAAATGAATACTTCACGAAGAAACGGATTTTTCTAATTCTATTAAAAATTAATAATAGATATTATATCCCCTTCCCAAGCGGAGCAAAGGCCAAACCAGCCAATTTAAAGCACTCGTGACCTGATGGTTTACCAATGATGTGAATGGAGCTAATTTAGATAGTGAGGTTAATAGTGCAACAACTGTTGCAGAAGTAGTAATGGTAAAGATGTAATACGGTAAGTGCCGCTTGCTCAAACTCTAAATCCCCCTCCCAAACGGAGCAAAGGCCAAACCTGCGAGTTTAAAGTGTTGC
>CAXBPM010000434.1:0-3328 GCA_963977345.1 uncultured Roseivirga sp. | reverse complement strand
AAGCGGCCACATGATAGGCCTCGTCATCTGATAATACTGGATTGTCCCAAGTGGCGAGTAAGTACGGCATATTGCCCTTAATGAATTCAGCTGCTGTAATGATACGGTGCATTCCCGCGCCATCATTATACGTGTCATTTCCCCAAAGTGGCGGATATTGATACAGGCTATTTTCATTTGGCCTCAGCCCCTGCCCATCCGGGCCATGGCAGGTAACACAGGTTTTGTCATAAATAGATTTACCAGTCAAAAGATCAGCTTTCACATCAGGCAATTCTACCTTAACAAAGCCTTGATAGATGTCAACTTTTTCCTCTGGAACATCTTCACTCACCCATTTGATATAGGCGATCATGGCCTTCATTTCTAAGCTGGTTTCTGGCAAGGTATCGCCATTCATACTGCGTTGCATACAGCCATTAATGCGTTCTTCGAGCGAACCTATTTTATTTTCTCTTCCGCGAAATTGAGGAAAACGATTAAATACTCCTACAAAGGAGCCTGCCCCGGGTTTTGTACCGGCTTCTAAATGACAATTCTGACAAGTGAGATTATTGCCAGCCAAACGCTTACGTTCATCGGCTGACATAGGGCCAATGTATTGTGGCGTTTTAGTAATCAGCTCATGACCAAACTTGATCAGAGAAGCCTGACTCTCACCTTCTAAATCAGTGAGTACCGAACGCGGTTTCCAGTTGGCTGGGTCGATTTTTTTGGATTGAAATGCTTCTGGATTAAAGTGGAGCATTAAAACAAAAACAATTAACACTACTAAAACCGAGAGTATCAGCTTTAACATTTGACTAATCGCTTTTATTCCTTCGATTGGGTTCATTCTCTAATTTTAGAAAATGTAACTTAAAATCAGGTCAGAATGAAAGAAATCAGCACGATTAATTAGATAAGCGGGGTTGGAAACCGTTTCTCCGGCCAAAAACCGACCAGCCAAGTACAACTCAGCAGAAAAGCCAAAGAGCTTATTTTTAGGGCTGTACTTAATTGAACCATCTAAATGTGTTGTCGATGGCACTTGATATTTGCTTCTTGGGGCATCATCTGGATCTGGTAAGCTGTGATAGCCTAAACTTGAAAACATGTTCAGCTTATAGTTTTCCTTCTCAGCGCTGCTCTCCCATTTTAACGTAACGGCTGTAACATCACTAAAGCCTTCCACTCTCGTTCTTCGCTGAAAAGTATAGAAAGGTTCTTTGCCCCATTCCCTAGGCAAGAGCAAACGACCTTCGTCTCCAATTCTAGTAAAGGCTACAGACACAGCACTTTTGGAAATATATTTCTTCACCATAAAGCCAAACCCACTTGCAGATTCGTCCGTGAAGTATTGTTGTGCAGGATTACTATTCCCTCCATCTCCCACTTTGTTTTGTTGAATAAACTGGCCAGAAATATGCCAATCCTTATCCTCACCTAAATCATATTTGGCTTCTGCAAACAGCGTATTTGAGATGTTATCAGTATAATAATTCCATAAGGCCAAATCCAGTCCATTAGAAAAGCGATACCCTAATTTTGCGATAGCTATATAATCAGACTCCGTTACATCTCGGTATTGGCTGCTATTGCCGTCTGTTCCCACACCAATGCCGCCAGCACCCAATGTGTTGCCAACATTTTGAAATTCACCAGTGAACCGGGATGAAATTCTGTCTATAAAACCAGCTTCCGCATTAAAACCTTCCACAGAAGAGTACTTATACCATAGCCCTTTGATGGCATTTGGAAATGGCCAGCCTTCACCATTTATCAGAGGTGTATCTTCAATAAATCTCCCTACTCTTATTAAATGACTATCGAACTTAAAGTCTAAATAAAGCTCTGGTATATTGAATTCTGTTGAGCCAGACATCAATCTACTATTCCAAAGATTCGATTCATAAATAGGGCCTGAACCTGTTGTTAAGTCTCTTTTATCAATACCACCCGTTCCATAATGAACCAGCCCATTTCCAGAAACACCAAACTTCAACCAATCGCGAAGTTTAACATGATAGCCCACCCTGCCATAGGACGCCAATAGTGAGAAGTCTTCTAAACTTCCTTTGTTAGAGGTTTGCATATAGCGTGTGGTGACCTCAGCAGACCAAAAGCCTCGTTCCGTTTCTGTCTCTTGAGCAAGGACAGTCATCAATGAAAGGTTAAATAAGCAGATCAAGATTAGAGATCGAGTTCGTTTCATGGTTTCTAATGTGGAAGTTTATGTCTTATTTTTCCATAAGCATAGGTACCGAGTAGTCCCGATGCAATGGCCACGAAAATAACAAACACACCATTACCCGCCAAAATAAACATTGGTCCTGGGCAAGCGCCAGTTAAAGCCCAGCCAAAGCCGAATATGATTCCACCTAAAAGGTAACGCCAAATAGAGAGTTTCTTAGGTGCTATAACAATCGATTCTCCTTGCGCATCTTTCATTTTCGTTCGCTTTATGATTTGGGTAATTATAATTCCAACAACAACAGCAGAACCAATTACGCCATACATATGGAATGATTGAAAGCGGAACATTTCATAAATTCTAAACCATGAAATCAATTCAGCTTTGGTTAGCGTAATTCCAAAAACAGTCCCTAATATTAAGTACTTAAAGTATTTCATTATCAGTAGTTTAAAGGGGTAATATTGAAGGAAGAACAAAATAGGTGATCGTGAGGCCTCCGATAAAGAATCCAAGAACTGCAATTAAGGAAGCAGGCTGTAAATCACTTAAACCTGAAATGGCATGACCTGAAGTACAACCACCAGCATAGCGAGTTCCGAAGCCAACAAAGAAGCCGCCCAAAACGATGAATATGAAGCCTTTTAGTGAGAAAAGAGCCTCGAAGCTGAAGATAGACATTGGAACTATATCAGCGCCTGGGTTTTCTAAACCATAGCTTTCAAGTTCGGTAATGGTTTTTTCAGAAAGCGCTATAGCTTCCCCAGAAGACAGGTATTGACTGGCAATGAACCCGCCTAAAATAGCGCCCGCTGCAAACACTAGGTTCCAAGTCTGTTTTTTCCAATCAAAATCGAAGAAATCGCAGGATTTCCCTGCCCCCAACATGGAGCACATGGTTCGGAAATTGGCCGAAAACCCAAAGCTATTTCCAAAATAGATTAGGATAAACATTAACAAGGCAATAGCAGGGCCTGCAACCCACCATGGCCACGGTGAGCTGATGAGCTCAATCAAATGATTCATAAAAAGAATTGAAAATATGAATAACAGAAACCAGCCACTTCTCAACCAGATTGGTCTAGGAGTAGCTGGAAGAATAGTTTTGTAATGGTTATTTAAGTGTCGAAGGACAAACGAAATTCGTCAGTGGTA
>CAXBPM010000433.1:0-3355 GCA_963977345.1 uncultured Roseivirga sp. | reverse complement strand
TAAATGCCCGAAATATATCAGCGCATTTACACAAACTGCTCGTTGTGCTGGTTATCTCAATATTGGAATGAGGAAGTGCTGGGAGAAAAACTCCAAGACGCTGCAATATAATGAGATTCAGCTTAGCTTTCTGTTAAATGTAAATCGATTCCATTAAATTCGACCAAACAAACGTTCGTTATGGGATTGACCACTGCACAAAAAGACATACTAGATAAGGCGGTAGAAGCCTTGCATACTCGTGGGTTTCACTCACAATATCCTGAGCATCCAGCACCAGCCATTTATGGCGAAACGGCTGATGCCGATGGGAAAGAGGCTTTCAAAGCCTTGAGAAGAAAGAATTTTGAAGAACTTCAGCAAGAAGGAGCGACTTCATGGCTAGGAGAGGAGCATTCTCCTTATTTTGATGCGCCTGTAGGCCCAAAATATCCGGCCTTCAGTGCCGAAGAATTGATTAATCGTGCCGAAAAGGCTTTCCATTCTTGGAGGAAAGTAAGCTTGGACGATAGAGCAGCTGTATTGATTGATGCTTTAGATCGTTTCTCTAAGCGCTTCTTCGAGAATGCTTATGCGACTATGCACACGACAGGGCAAGGCTATATGATGGCATTTCAAGCCTCTGGCCCACATGCTGCCGACCGTGCATTAGAAGCAGTTGCCGCGGGTTATGACGAATTGAGTCGTTTCCCTTCTAAAGCCACTTGGGACAAGCCAATGGGTAAATATAATATGGTGGTGAATAAAGAGTGGAGGGCAGTGCCTAAAGGTATTGGCTTGGTGATTGGCTGCTCAACCTTCCCTACTTGGAATTCAGTACCTGGCGTTTTTGCCGACTTGATTACGGGTAACTCTGTATTGGTGAAGCCGCACCCAGGAGCCATTTTGCCAATGGCCATTGTTGTCGCTGAAATCAGAAATGCGTTGAGAGATGCTGGCTTTGATGCCGATGCTTGTCAGTTAGCAGTTGATGTACCAAGCGCACCAATCACAAAAGAATTGGCAGAGCATGCTAAAGTGAAATTGGTCGACTTTACAGGGAACTCTGAGTTTGGTAGCTATTTAGAAAAACTTCCAAAAGCAGTGTTTACTGAGAAAACGGGTGTAAACTCAATTATCTTAGACTCTGTAGTTGATATCGATAAAGTGATTCAGAACATTACCTTCTCGGTATGTTTGTACTCTGGTCAAATGTGTACCGCACCTCAAAACTTCTTTATTCCTGAAGGCGGAGTTAAAACACCAGATGGCGTGCTTTCATTTGATGAGGTAGCTCAAAAATTTGCTGACTTCACCAACGGTTTGATCGATAATCCTAAGGCGGGGCCATTTGTGTTAGGTGCTATTCAAAACCCAAATACAGGTGAGAGAGCTAGGAATGCAGCCAAAGAGTTGGGTGGAAAAGTTTGGTTAGAAACCAGAACCATTGAAAACCCGATTTTCGCAACTACTAGAACGCAAACCCCAGTGGTGATCGAACTGAATTCTGCGGACAAGGATAAGTTTGCTATGGAGCTTTTTGGACCAATTGCTTTACTTATAAAAACCAAGAATACTGAAGAGTCTGTTGCCTTGGCCAGAGAATTGGCAGAAGAGCATGGTGCTATTTCTTGTGGTGCTTACACTACTGATGAGGCAATGAAAGAGCATATTGCTGATCAAATGTCATTGGCTGCAACGCCAGTTTCTTTCAATTTGACTGGAGGTATTTTCGTGAATCAAAACGCTGCATTTTCTGATTACCATGTAACGGGTGGAAATCCTGCAGGTAACGCTTCATTTACTAACCCTGGTTACGTAAATGGTAGGTTTACTTGGGTTGGAATGAGAGAGTTGGCCTAAAAGGTAAAACTCTTTTTGAATCACAATCTTAAATGATTGAAGTTGCCAATTTGAGTCTGAATCACCTCCCTGCCCTCCTCAAGGAGGGAATACTCTAGTGAATAATAGAGTTAGACTAAGGAGTAAACTTGATGCGGTGCTGTTCCCCTCTATTAAGAGGGGCTAGGGGAGTGTCGACTGATTATAGATATTGATTAAAACCACCTTCAGGTGGTTTTTTTATGTTGAAATGGTTTTACTTATTGATCTTGATTTCAATCCATGCTTGCTTTTCCATGGCCAGAAAAGTATTGCCTGATTGTTTGATCACATCAAACGAAACCGGTACACGGTCGCGGCCTTTAATATCAACTACTCCGTATTTACCATTTCGACTGACGATAAAATTAACGTTGTCCGTAGTCGCTATTGAGTCAAATTGAGGTGTGCGTACTAAAACGCCTTCATGGTTTGCCAAACCGAATTGCTTGTCTTTTTCAAGAAGAATAAAACCTTGCTTCCTTGTGAGCTGGTCATAGTCAGCTTTCAAGATAAAATCTCCACTGAGATTAATGAGCCCATATTGCTCATTCGTTTTCACTGTTGAAAGTCCATCTTTGAAAGATTCAACAGATTGAAATGTGGGTTGAATTTCGATTTGGTCGTCTGTATTGATGAAGCCCCAATTGCCGTTGATTCTTATGGCAGAAAGTCCTTCTGAAAACTCCTTGGCTTGTTGGTATCGGTTGGCGATGGTCAATAAACCTTGCTCTGAAACAAAGCCCCATTCGTTTTCCATCTTTACAGAAATAAGTCCCTCGCTATAAGCCCTGACCTGTTGTGTTTTTGTGTCTAATTTGAAGGTTTGAGCAGTTGAGACTTGTAGTAGTTCAAACTTGCTTTTCGATTCCAATACGAGAAAATCTGGTGCTATTTGATACACCGAATCATAAGTGTTTGGACTGAGTTGATTCGCATCGAAATCAAAGATTTTATAACCGTCATCTGTTCGCTCTGAAAAGACATTTTGATATGGTGTAATAGGGTTGATGCTTCTGAAGAGTTGCTGTTCAAATAAATCATAAACGCCATATTCTGTTCCTTGTTGATAGAAAATTCGCCTATCTATAATTTCAATACTGTCTTTATAAGGTGTAATCAGCCAGTTGCCGTTGGATTTAATGATGCCCTGATTTCCTTGATATTCAGCAATGGCCAAGCCGTTTTCGAAGTCATAAATTTCATCAAAAATGAATGGGGTTTGTTCATAGCCTTCAGCATCTAGCAGGCCTACTTTTTCGTTTTTGAGAGCTAGGAAAGAGCCGTCTTCTTTTTCTGTAATTGTTTCATAAAACTGAATACCAATTCGCTTTCCTGTAAGGTCATAAGGGATCCAGTTTTGATTGTCCTTTCTCTGTGATTTTGCAAAAAGCACCGATTTGAAGAATTCAATGGAGTCAAATTGATGCGAGAGTATGGATTTCCCTTCTGCATTGATCACACCTTCAAAACCATCCTTTTTGACTGCCAATAA
>CAXBPM010000432.1:0-3367 GCA_963977345.1 uncultured Roseivirga sp. | reverse complement strand
CAGGAAGCAATTCTAAAAACTGTTCAGGAACATCAGAAATATCAATGATTTCTGCACTCGATTTGGGGAATTCTTCGGCCACAATAAAATGAGCTAATAAGGTTTTAATTGATGCAAATGTAGAGCGGTAAAATCAATTTTCAATGAATCAATGACCAATGATTTAAAAACAAAAAACCACATTAATCGAGAACAACCAACACCGCCTTTGTGGGTGTTATCACCCACAAACCACCAAAGGGTTGTGACTATCTCATTACTGCCTAAGCTGTAAATAGGTGAGGAAGGGCTGTTTTTCAGGCTTCATCCGCTTGTTGGAGAGAACTCCAACAAGGGCAGGGTTTTCAATGAGTCGATTGCGAATCACTTAAAACAGAAAGCCCCGATAATCATTTGACTATCGGGGCTTCCAAATTCTTTAATCTAATACTTAGACATTGGCTACTCTCGGCACCATAACACCTTTTGGAGTTGTCCCAAATTGCTTTAAGAAACGAGTATGTGAAGCTACAGCACCAAAGAAGGTTTCGTGCTCAATGTAAGGCAAATCATGCTCTTTCGCTGTTTCCTTTACGATTTCGGCAATTTTAGGATAATGCACATGGCAAATTTTCGGGAACAAGTGATGTTCAATCTGGAAGTTCAACCCACCAAATAAATAATTCACCAACTTATTCTTAATAGCAAAATTAGCAGTGGTATACATCTGTAGGTCTGCCCATGGCATACCAACTTTTCCGTCTTTTTTAGGTTCTGGGAAGGAAGTGCCTTCAATGATATGCGCTAGCATAAAGATTACCGCTACGGTAAACCCTTCTAACAAATGGCCAGCAATAAAACCGAAAAGAATCCAGTACCATGGCAACTCAATTACTATCATCGGAATGACTAAGAACACAGAATAATAAAGTGCCTTGTAAAAGAACAGTCTGAAAATCTCCTTCTTTGGAAAGTCTTTTCTGTAATGGCCGCCTAGCTGATGTTGGAAAAACTTCTTATAATCTTTCACAAAAACCCAAGAAACCGTAGCCAAGCTGTATAAGAAGTAGGCGTAAATGTGTTGAAAACGATGCACCCACCATAAATCTTGGTTAGGCTGAAGTCTTAAAATTGGTGGTTGCTCTATATCACCGTCATGCTCAGGGATATTGGTATAGGTATGGTGCACTATATTATGACTGATCTTCCAGACATAATCATTGGCCCCCATAAAGTTGAATGTCAAACCTAAGCGCTCATTCAATTTTTGATTTTTTGTGTACGAACCATGAATTGCATCGTGAGCAATATTCAACCCGATCATGGCCGAAAAGAAACCATGCCCCAAAGCCAAAAAGAACATGCCGATTGGGCTTACTAAGCCTGAGATTACTAATGCATATGTAGCTATCCAGCCACCCAAGATCCAAATGGTTTTAAAAACCATTCCGCTATTGGCGGTTTTAGATAAATTATTTGTCTCGAAGTAACGATCAACTCTTTCGTTAACATCTTTTTGAAAACCGTCTTGAGTGAATTTGTCAAAAATTACTTTCTGGAACTTCTTTTTAGAAGAAGTAGTTTTGTGCTCTGAAACGTCTGAGTTCATAGGCTATTTACTAGTGCTGGAGAGGATTGATTGGACAATATTGTTAACTAAATCTCCCAAGCAATTCTTGTCGCCCAAGTTACGAATTATTTACCATCCTTATGGCATCTTAAACACATTAAAATAAGGGTTAGCCATCCATAGCCCACTGAAAAAGCAGGTTCACACTTATATTTATAAGCCAGAAATACAGATTAATAGAAGAATCAAGCCGATTAGGTTAGGCTTGTGTTTAATGCATATAAACTCCCTCTCCAATAAGTCTAATTACGATTTAAAAAGAGGAAACCCTTTTCTGCCAATCGAGATAGGCCGTTCTTTACACCTCTTTTGCCAATAAATCTGACAAGGCTTTTATGGTTTGCATCCCTGCTTTCTGCCAAACCAACTTACCGTTCTTAAACAAAATAAATGCGGGGATACTTCTAACACCGAACTTTTGTGCCAAGGGCTGGTTCTTATCAAGGTCTACTTTGATGATTTTTATTTTCCCTTCAAATGCCTGAGCCACTTCTTTTAAAACTGGCTCCATGGTTTGACAAGGGCCACACCAATCTGCATAAAAATCCACTAACACGGGTGTGTCTTGAGAAATTAGCGCTTCAAATTTTCCTTTCATAACATCCACTTCCTTGATCAGTGTCAAAACCCCTGACCTTAAGAAATTGTTCCCAGTCCCCTTCTCGAAATAAGCCGGTTAAATTATATTGAGCTTGAATGGCTTCACCTCCGCTAACATGAAAATTTGTGTAGCCCAAACCAAACCAATTGAAAAAGAAGATGTTCGATTGGAGGTTTTTCAAAAACCTTAGCGACAGGAAGAACCGCTGCATGGAACAAGGAAGGAAGAATGATAGGTGAACTGGATGAAGGCCTCTTGATTTTCGACACCGAAATTCAAACCACAGAAAAGCATTCACTCTAGCTGGTGATTAGTTGGAGTAGGCACAAAAAAAAGAGTCACCCCCGTTGGAGCGACTCCCTTTCACCTAAACACCTGGGTAACTAACTACTCATAGCGAATCTCACGATTCCTATACCCAGACTTATCTTTAATCTACCTCCCGATAGACATTATTTCTTATTGAAATCTTCTTGAATTTTACTAGACCCACAGAAGATTGGAACTCTCCTCGACCAAAACTTTGAGTTCTTAGTATTACTCAACAGCTAAACAAACATAATAGGATTTTTTGTTAATTAAAATTTAACTTATGCATAAAGGCAAAAACTTATACACAACTTATCAACAATCGCGGATTGCTGTTCAAATACAAGCTTTTGCACTATACATTATTATGGAAGTTTAATACATACATTTTTCTTTTGAGAGAAAAACTGCAATGCATCCCATCCTCCTTCTCTTCCTACCCCACTATTTTTGACTCCTCCAAAGGGTGTTCGAAGGTCACGAAGCAGCCAACAGTTGACCCAAACAATGCCTGAGTTGAGCTTAGATGATACTGAATGCGCTGTATTCAAATTGTTCGTCCAGACAGTAGCAGCCAAACCATACTGCGTGCTATTTGCCATGGTCAACACTTCTTCTTCAGTATCGAAAGGGGTAAGTGTAATTACCGGGCCAAAAATTTCTTCTTGATTGGTTCTGCAATCGTATGATAAGCCTTCAATAATGGTGGGTTGGATGTAGTAGCCTTCTGAAAGTTCACCTTCGAGAAAAACCTGGTTTCCTCCTGCTAAAACAGTTCCGCCTTCCGACTTGGCCAAATCAATATAAGAAAGCACTTTCTTCATATGCCCTTCTGAAACTATTGCACC
>CAXBPM010000431.1:0-3413 GCA_963977345.1 uncultured Roseivirga sp. | reverse complement strand
CCTCCGTTAGCCTAATTAGGCTTATTCAAAATCTTTTTCTGGGTTAGCACACTCGTTTCCTTCAGCGTCGAGTACTTTTAATTTCAATCTTCTTTTTCGAAACCATGGTATTTTTACACTAGGAAGAGAAAAGATGTCAAATGGATTGAATGATCCGAACAGCCTTTGCCTTTCCCTACCAGTTAGTCGTTCCAAAGAGAAGCCATCAATATCATTACTAAGATAGGTGGAGGCAAACTGTCGTCTAATGTAGTTTTTGACGAATTCATTCATGACTCCTTCCCAATCATCATCTTGATCTTTGATCAATTCTTGTATTTCAGGTATTCTCTCGTCTTCTCCTTTCCCCATTGATTTCATGAAGTTTTCTGAGCAAAAAATTGCTGATGATGAGGTAAACATTGTTACGGGAAAAACTTTATCAAACATTATAGTGAATTGTGGAGATTCAACCATCTTATTCACTATACACTCAATATCAAATTCTTGCGTCACTGAATAATCCATCAAAGGTGAATCAACAGCTTCGACTTCTGTTTGAACTAACGGCAGTATAAACGTTCCAAGATCATCTTGGAACATTAAAGACTTTTCTCGACTTGAGATGGATGACATCTCTCCTAAAAGTGTTGACTTGTCTTGTGGAGATAAGAAGTCGCTAGGTAGGACGCACGAAATTCGAATTCCATAACTTATGTCTAGTGATCCGGTTGTTCCAAATGGTTCTGGGTTCTCGCCTTCTTCAAGAAAGCTACTGTCATAGATTACTTGAAAATCTTCAAAGTTGCGAGATCCAATGTGAGCTTTGAGCGAATTTTGTAGTAGAGCTATATTAACATCTGTGCCTCTGTTTAATTCATGAAGCTTTCGTATGGAGTCGGTAGTGTCAAAACCTTTATCCATCAAAGCTTTGAACGAGCCTTTGTATGTAAAAGATAGGTTTCCAAAATAATCAGACAGGTTGGCATCTGGAAATGAGGATCTTAGTTGTGATACTAATGTTTTAAATTCTGTTGTTGAGTTTACTCCGTTTGGCAAACTTAGGTTCGCGGAAGATTTGGCGGTTGTTCTGACATACTTCTCAACTATAAATTGCACTTCTTCGGTAGCAGCAACTGGAGGTGTCACATTACTCTGAACAACATCAGGAATCGTCCCTGGGTCTGCTGTGCCTTCTTGTTTGGCAAGGTAGTAAGAATTTAGCCCTATATTAGATGTACTACCTTGAAAGACACTCTTCAAACCTATTAGGGCCTTTTTAATGTCATATATAAAAGGCTTATCGGTAAGTCCATCGAAAGCAGACTCTGATAGTCTTGCAGCTTCAAACCTTACGAGTTCATTCATGACTATCATTGCTTCTTCTTCGAACATTCGTATTGCAAGTATTTTTGCAAAAAATTGTAATTTCTTTACCGATGACTTTCTAATGAGGCCTATATCGACTCGTGAATCAATCGGACCAGATGAAAAATATGCATCCTTATCTTCAGCTAATCTAAAATCCATTCCGTAAATTGCTAAAACTGCTGGTTTGGAAATTGTTCCTAAGCGATTGTCTAAGGCTGGTCTATTTTGAAGGTTTCCAATAATTGACTTCATTGTCTTTTTTGTAGATCGATCGATTTTTGGATACAACATCTGTGATTCTGATATCTTCTCCAAGGCATCTAAAACAGCAGGCGGTGGCTTGACTTCGTTGAGGTCAAACATTGTTTGGTAAGACTGGACACATTGCTCCAAAAAGGTGTACCAATATTTTGATTGGGCAATTGATTTTCTTCTAGGAAATATGGGATTTCCAATCTCAAACATTTCGTCTTTCATTTTTTTGGTGATGTATGCGGAAAACGAAGAATCAAAGTTTTCAGGCCTAAAATGAATATTAGAAAATACCCCTATTCCTTTAAGGAAATATTCCGCTATGTATATTCTCAGAGTACTCCTGACTGTTCCATCCATACGTGCTCTGGACTTATTGTTTATCAAAAGCTTGAATGGCTTTTCTACCACACAATCTTTATCTTTGGTCATCTCTGGATAATTTCTGATTGTGTTTTCAAGATAGTTAACCCTAGATTTTATGTCCAACAGGGAAAGCATTGGTGCTCGCTTAGGTTCGCAACCATCCTTACTTTCGAAAGCATTCATTGCATACTCAACCCACCCTAGAAACTTTCTAGGCTGTATAGTGTAAGGTGGATTTGAATATCTACCTCCGTATATCTCAGGGCTAAGGACTCTGATTCTAGGATCGCCGTATTCTCCCAATATTTGATCCTTCTCGTCTTTATCGTAAGGTGTGCCATCTTCATTTAAATACTCAAAATCCTCCTCTCCGATGCTACCAGTGACATAGCCGAACAAAAAACCAGATGGTAAATCTAATGGATTATTTTCATTTGTAACTGATGCTTCTGTTATTTTTTTCCCTAGGGATTCGAATATCTTATTTTGCAAAGCTCCAAAGTCTTTATTCAGAGGCATAATTGATGAGGCGTAAGAGGAAAATACACTCTCCCTCAAAGGACTATCGCTAGTTTGAGGTGTAATCCCGATGGTTTCCAGGAATATCAACTCTTTTTGTGTTGGCAAGACTTCTATAGGCAAAACATAGTTTTCATTTATAGCTTGGTTTGAACCTAATCTATCAACAAATCTAAATTCATATGAAAAATCTTTTTTTCTATCTAGATCAACGAACCTGTGTCTTGCCTTGTAATGTGAAACCTCTCCGGGTTCTTCTTCGTAAACAGTTGAAAATCCAGTTGGCAAATTAAAAGTAAGTCCTCCTAGAAGCTGACCTCTAAGATAAAACCCCACTGTTTCCGGGAAGTCTCCCTGGACCGAGCCAGAAGCATCTGTCAATGCGCTCATGAGTGCCTTTCCCAAAAGTCCTCTGGTCTCATATTTCGCATCTCTTTCGGATTGCTTATTTGAATAGTTTGGATTAAAGAACTTCAAGAACCTACGAAAAGCACCTTCTCTATTGTTCAGTTTATCGCGTAAAGCGTTTCCAAATACCCCGTTTCTTCCGTTAAAGCTTATCATCATGATCCTTAGAAGAATGTTGAATTGCTGATCATTGATTTGCATTGCTTCTTCTTTACTCAAATCATTGTCAGATACGTCATTGAATTTGTTTTTTGGATCACAGGCGTCTTTTAGTGCCTCGGACGTAATTGCTCCGATAAATGGCCCGTCGGGATTTTCTAGCTCTAGAGCATCACCGATAGTTTTCTCAAGTTCATCTAATACTTCTTGGTTAAGTATATATATTTTTTCTCCTGCCTGTTCTGGGGTCAGGCCCATATCTTGTAGTAATCCATTTCTCAAATCGTTCCATGCTTTTAACTGGTCGTTTGTCAAACAGATTGATGCTGTAAGTGGAAGATTTGGAACACCAGCTTCTA
>CAXBPM010000430.1:0-3414 GCA_963977345.1 uncultured Roseivirga sp. | reverse complement strand
CGGGGCCAACACTTCAAGCGATTATGTCATCACAAGTACCTGCTAACGAACAAGGGGAATTGCAAGGTGGACTAACCAGTTTAATCAGTGTCACCTCTATAGTAGGGCCTCCATTAATGACAGGTATTTTCGCTTATTTTACTACTGAAGGTAATATCTACTTTGCAGGAGCAGCCTTTCTGCTTGGTGCGGTTCTTACTTTCCTTAGTGTTATTTTTGCTTATCGAACGCTAAGAAAAACTGACTTAAGTTAGAATGAACCAATAGTTTCAGCATTATATTTATAACTAACACAGCTATTCCTAGATTATATCTAGGCCATTAAATCATTAATTCCGAACTTAGAATTTTTAACCAAAGGACAAATTTATGAGTGAAGTTGAATTCTCCAATTCAGGTCAAGAGGCCACATACCTTAAACTCAATGTAAAAAACGAAACCGATAAGCTTGAGGCTGTCGTTTTAGGAATTGGCACCGATTTAGGGGAAGAATCAGAGATCAACCCAACCAGTAAATTCCATAAAGAAGAAGGCACCTACCCTACAGAAGAAGACATTCAGCACGAAATTTCAACTTTCGAAAAAGTACTCAAAGCGCACGGTGTAGAAGTTTATCGCCCAAAGAACATTGAAGGTTTAGAGCAAGTATTCACTCGTGACATTGGCTTTGTGATAGACAATACCTACGTGGTGGCCAGCATGCAGGAAGAAGTGCGCCAATTGGAGCTCCCTGGCGTAAAACACATCACTAATAAAATTAACCCTCAAAGCATCATTCACCCACCAAAAGACGCCAATATTGAAGGTGGTGATGTCATTCTTTGGAACGATCATATTTTCGTGGGTATCAGTGCTCGCACCAATATTGAAGGTTATGAGTTCCTGAAAGCTTCGTTCCCCCATAAGCAGGTACATGCCATTCCGTTGGTGGTTTCAGAAGATCGGAAAAAGAACATCCTTCATCTTGACTGTACTTTTCAACCCATTGGCACAAAAGACGCTATCATTTATGAAAATGGTTTTGCCGAACGTCCGCAAATCATTTATGATCTCTTTAAGGAAGAAGACATGCTTAAAGTAGATCAAGCTCAAATGAATAGAATGTTCCCCAACATTTTCTCCCTTTCCCCAAAAGACATTGTAGTAGAGAGATCATTCAAAGCTTTGATTACTGCTTTAAAAGATCGTGGCTACACTGTTCATGAAGTAGACTATACTGAGAACTCAAAACTTAGCGGCTTGCTTAGATGCTCTACAATGCCTCTGAGGCGATCGTGATTTCTGAAATTTAAAATTTATAACAAAAGAGGCGGTCAAAATTGACCGCCTCTTTTGTTATAGTACTCCACAGATTAGTTATTTTTCAATAAAAGACAGCTCCACCCTACGGTTAAACGCCCTACCTTCTATGGTGTAGTTTGTTGATATTGGAGTATCCTCACTAAAGGTTTTAAACTCAAGTTGACTGGCATTTACACCTTTACTGATCAGGTAATTATACACCTCCGTATAACGTCTAATACCAAGAGCCACGTTATAAGGGTTTGTTCCGTATTCATCTGTGTGCCCTGCAACCATTACTCTTAAGTCTCTATTCTCCACCAAAAGCGTAGCGGCTTCATTCAGACGTTTAAAGAAGTCTGATTTAATGTTATGCTTATCAAAATCAAAGAATACATTCGGAAGCTTAATTTCCTTTTCAGCAGGTACAGCTGCAATAATTTCTTTTGGTTCTACAACAGGTGGTGCAACTTCAGCTACCACTTCTTCTACCTCTGGTTCAGCAACTTTAGGCTTTATTCCTTCAGTCGAAGGTGGATCTACTGGTAAATTGATTGGATCTAAATCAAATCCATTTATCATTTTCACGTAAATGGTTTCGTCATTCTTTTCACAGCCTACATAAAAATTTTGGTCCACGTCAAACTGATCTCTGAAAAGCACACGAATGGTGTGTTTCTTCTCATAAATTGTTTCTCCATTCAGAACAGCTCTTAAATCGAAAGACCGTTCAATAGGCATTACCATTTTATAAACACCAAACTCATCAGTAGTAGTAGTCATTGGACCATCTTCACCCTCAACGGTTATGGTAGCATTAGCCACTGGCGTTACCCCATCACACTCCAAAAACTTACCTTGGATTTGTGATTGGTTAAACATGATGATACGATAAATATCTACTTGACCGTAGCCTTCTGGTCGACTAGAAGATAAATAAGCGAAACCACCATACATCGTAAAGAAAGTATCATCATTTGGCAAGTTTATAGGTGCACCCATATTTACTGGCTCATTAAATCTACCAGCAGCACTATCATATTTAGTTGAGAAGATATCGTAGCCTCCCATTGAATCATGTCCCCTTGAAGAGAAATAGAATGTCCCATCTTCTGCCACAAAAGGAGCATCATCATTCAGAGGAGTATTCAGTTCTGCGATTGGGGCAGGTTTACCCCATTTTCCATTTGCGTCTTTGTGCATAATGTACAAGTCTAGATTCTCAATCTCATGATTAATGTCAGAGGCATAAATCATTGACTTTCCGTTATTATACATAAATGCATGTGAATCCCATCTTTTAGAGTTAATGGGTAAAGCATCTCTTTTGCTCCAAGTACCATCTTTCTTCTTTTGTGAAATGAATAAATCTTCATCATAAAAGGTAATCAGAGTACTATCGTTATTAAAGAGTTGTATGGGTGCTTCGTTAGTAGTTGCACTAGCAAACCCTGCTAAGGGATTATCTTTATCCCACTCGTCAATATCATTCATGTCAGCAGTAAGCACCTGCTCATAAGCTTCTCCATCATCGGCTACCTTGGCAGTACCTTTTCTTCTTGCGGTGAAGTAAATACCTCTTTGATTGCCCGTTACCACCTGACTATATTCATTTCCTTCCGTATTGATATTCGGACCAAGGTTCTTAATAATTATATCTCTTGGATTCGGTAAGAATTTTTTAGCGTTTTGAATGTTACTACTTACCAACAGGTAATCAGGCCTTAGAAAATCGTCCAAATCCTGCATTCTGACATTTTTAATTGTCTGCTCAGCTTCATCTATTTGCTCATTCAACAGGTAGGCCTTGGCAAACTTCACCCAAAAATAAGGTGAGTCTTTGGCGAAAGCAGTGGCTCCACTAAATAGCTCAATTGCTTGATCTAACCGGTATCGTTCGGTGTGACATATGGCAGCCAAAAACTTTGCTTCGTTGTTCTTCGCGTTCTTCTTAATGATTGGTTCTAGCATTCCTAATGCTACTTCCCAATCGCCCTCTTCCATGGCCGAATAGGCCTTATTGAGGTTTTGAGCTTGACTTACTGTAGTCAGGCACAAAAGTAGGAATGAAAAAATTATGGCACTCTTCATAATCTAAAGGTATGGTTAGTTGTGTACTAAAAAAGCAACAGT
>CAXBPM010000429.1:0-3419 GCA_963977345.1 uncultured Roseivirga sp. | reverse complement strand
TTTCGGCAAAGTGTTGCCGTGTTTTCTGCATGTTCCCAATCCACAGATTCCGTAGCGCCCAAGGCTGTTTTGTTGATTTCTCTATGTGGAGGTTGGGCGGTAATCCCGCAGAGGTAGACCTTTTCTATTGCGAAAGCATCGGAAGTACGAAAGGCCGAACCGACATTGTTCATGCTACGGACGTTATCTAGGATCAACACGAGCGGAAGCTTCTCAGTGGTTTTGAATTCCTCCAGTGTTAGTCTATCGAGTTCGTCATTCTTGAGTTTTCGCATGCCCAAAATTAGAAAAAGTATCGGTGATAAGAGCGATACTTTTTCTTTAAGAAGATTTCCAATTAAAGGGTCCAGTCAATGCCTAAACTTATAAACCTTGCCATACCTACACGAATGCCTTCTGGTCTTCTCGAAGCAATGTACCTCTCGTTAGTTAAGTTTTTAATAGTGGCATTAAAGCTTACTTGTTCAGCTTTTGGCAATCGATAGTTCAGTACCAAATCAGTTAATAAATAATCATCCATCTTTCCAGTTCTGCCATTTGTGCTCGGGGCATTACTATTTGCCGCATCTGTAAACTGTTCGCCCACGAATGTATTGGTAATTCTGGCGGTCAATCCAAATGGGGAATCGATTGTGAGTGCGCTTGACAAAAGTATTTTAGGAGCATAAGGTGTACGGTTACCACTAATGTTTTGAAGCTCGCCATTAATGACTTGAAATCTATCTCCATCGAAGTCAGCCTGTTGGTAAGTTGCTGAAATATCTAACATCAGGTTGTATTTTACTGATTTGAGTTCGGATAAGTCAAAACTGATAGAGGCTTCAACTCCCTTATGCATAGTTTCGCCCCCATTGGTTAGCCCGGTTCCTGTTCCTCCTGAAGATTCTGAAACTGGAATTATTTGGTTAGAAAAATCAAGTAAGAACCCTGTGACTTCGGTATATAAACCTTCATGAACAACGGTTCTAAATCCAAGCTCGTAATTCCAACTTTTTTCTGCTTTTAATTGTTGAACAACACCTACTGCATTGATGGCATCTTTTACTCTTGGCGGAGCAAAGCCTCTATGGAAACCTCCAAATAAATTGAAACTTGGGGTAATTTTGTAGTTGAAACCAATGCCAGGAATTAGTTGAGAAACGGAGCTATTGTTTAGTATACTGGTGTCTTTTACCACTCCAGCATATTTATTTCTGAAAACTTCTCTTTCAAAATCATAGAATTCAGCTCTTAAACCTAGGTCTACACTGAATTTTTTATTGAGCTTGAATTTATTTTGCGCGAATGTGCTAAAAGCATTTCCTGTTCTGTCCTCATCGGTAACCAACTCTCCTGACTCGGCTGTTGGGAAACTGCCATTAATACGTTGTTCAAAACCTTTTTCGTACAGAAACCTATAACCAGCGGTTAGCTCATTTTGAATAGAGCCAATATAAAAAACAGAATTGATACGTTGCTCTAAACCAGCTACTTCAAATCTTCTATTCCTATTGCCAGTACCATTTCTCATGTATATTGCTCCGCCTGGTACTGAAGTATCACCCCAGACAACCCCCGTTTGATTAGTTGCATTTGGGTTGTATGAGAAGTCTTGCCTCCTCCAGTTTCGTGTGGTAGTGTAGGCGTAAGCTTGTGTCTGTAAATTCCAATTCGAGTTGATTCTAAAATCATGGGTCAAACTAATGGATTGCCTATTTACATTAAGACGGTCGTGTGGAGCAATCCTTAAGAAATCTTGGCCACCTTGATCATAAATGGATTGAGTAAGGCCTATATAGGTTGAATTGGAGGTTTCTCTATATACACCGAAATTAATCCCCAGTTTTGAGGATTCATTTAATGAAATAAGCATTTTTCCTGTCAAATCATTAACCCTAAACTCACTTGTGCCTAAGTTATCAGCTTGTTTTCTTAAATAATTGATTTGAACGCCAGTATTTCCAAATGTATTACCGTAGCCCACCAATCCACTGAAATAACCATGTTCACCTCCCTGAAGCTTGAGTTTTAATTGCTCATCTACTGGAGGGCTTGCTGTAATGTAATTCACTACTCCGCCAATTGTTCTTGGTCCATAAAGAATTTGGCCACTCCCTTTTAACACTTCCAAGGCTTGCATTCTGTCAATTTGAGGAGTGTAATACGAATCAGGTTCACCATAGGGGTTAAGTGCTACTGGAATCCCGTCTTCTAGAATTAGCACATTTCGACTCCTGTCTGGGTCAAGACCTCTAATTCCTATATTGGCCCTTAAACCTATACCCTCCTCTTCCACAACATGCACCCCAGTGATCCTTCTAAAAACTTCATTACCATTAATTGGGTTCGAAAGTTTAAGCTCTTGTGGATTTATGTAACCTACTGAACCAGGGATTTTGGTAAACAGCCTATCTCTGGTAGCGATAATGGTTACTTGAGGTATTTGGAAGGTACTCTCCTCAAGTGTGAGGGCCAAAGTCAAAACTTCATTAGCTCTTATGCTAATATTTTGTTCCAATGAAACGAAACCAACCGAAGTCAATTTCAAATTATAGTCGTTTGGCTTTAGGTTATTTATTTGGAAGGTACCTTCTAAGTTAGAAACCGCACCGCTTGATGAGCCCTCAATTGCTACACTAACATACGGAATGGGAATGCCGTTTTTATCGGTGATCGACCCCTTTATTCCTCCCTTGCTTTCTTGGGCATCAACTGAAAAAAGAGGCAAAGAAAGGCTTAAGATTAGAATGAGATAGTTCTTGTTGATTGTCATGTGTTGTTTTGCTTTAATTTCCGGGGCAAAACTATTTCTTATTTAGACTTAATCCAAATAAGAATAAGAAAAAGAGTAGAGTCCTAAGACCCTACCCTACACATATGGCTTTCAAAGAACCATCAAAAATGAAAGCCGATATAGACTGTTAATGCCGAATTTTTTGCTTCGCTCGTGGCTTCTCCAGCGAACGATCCTGATTTACCGATTTCTCGGAAACCTTTGTTATATCTTACTCCCAAAATACCTCCGTCAAAGTCGTAACCTATCCCTGCGACAGCACCATAATCTACAGTATTGAAGTCGTCACGGTCTAGTTCTTGGATACTGTTGATGGATCCATCTCCGTCTACATCTTTGATTTTAACGCCAGCCAAGAAACCCACATAAGGTCCAGCATGAAGGTTAAGCTTGCCCAAATTGACGCTAAGCATAACAGGCATTTTGATATAGTTTAAATTGTATTTGTATGTGCCGCTGCCTGAAAGGAAGTTGTCGTATTGCACTGCAGCTCCTTTTTGAGCGTATAGGAATTCGTGTTGAATGCCTAAAAAGTTTGTGATTTTAATGCGGTTATAAATACCAATGTTTAAACCGACTTTGGCGTTTTCATCATCTACATCATCTACATATAGATTTGAAATATTGGCACCTACAGTAAACCCTG
>CAXBPM010000428.1:0-3436 GCA_963977345.1 uncultured Roseivirga sp. | reverse complement strand
GTTACAGCACCAGAATGCGAGGCGAGGGTTTGATGGTGCAATCCATCAACCGACTATTTGAGCTTTCTAAGGCCAAATACTTTCAAAATACGGAGCCCAGGCCTAAGCTTCGCACCGACATATTTGTGAAAACCAACAAAGGGCAAATGGGGTTGTTTTAGGAAGGTACAATTACTATCCGTAGGTTGAACTTTTAGATTTTCTTGAAAAGTGGCTCAATAATTTTGTTTTCACCATCATCTAAATTCAAATATTTTAGATTATTCTTAAAGTAACAGTTACATCCAGCATACTTTAAAATTAATGAGCAAACTAAATCGTGTGTTCGAAGCGCTATTTCACTAAGTTCTTTGTCCTTCACGCCTTTACCTTCATTTTCAAACGGCATGTTACCGTGTAGAAATCTGTTTCTGTTTTTGATACACTGAATCTCGGCAGAGTTCAGTTCAAGTCCCATTAGTTCAAATGACATAAGAAAGCTTTCATTATTTCCTATATCATTTAATTGATCCAACTTATTCAGCACTCGTTTTTTGAAGTTAAATTTAGAATCAAGTAGTTTATTCACTAACCCTCTGCAGTCCAGGATTAACTTAATGGCATCATCTTGCTCTTTAAAAGACCTAGTTCTTTCCTCGTTACTTGTAGTTATTAAGTTTTTGATAGTTTCCAGTGCCACAAAGAAAGAGGCCGTCTTAATCTCTTGAGGGAGATTTCTAGATTGAGTAATAATTCTTATAGCTCTTTTGAACGGTAATTCATTGAAACATAATGTAGCCAATTTTGAAAAATCTTCTTCACTAAAATGGATAGCTTTATCTAAGCCTGCATACATCTTGTGTTCATGTGGGTCAATCGTGCCAATAGAGCTCAATATGGTATCTTCGATTTGTCTAAATTGAAAACCAGCAACTTTACCGAAACTAGGCTCTGAGTGACGAAATAACATTAATTCATCTCTTGTCAACGATCCACTTAATAAGCCAAACGAGTATATCACTGCTTCAACCGCTTTCTCGAATTGAGGATAGACCATAGATGATAAAGAGTCGATTACCAAATACCTCTGTTTCTTATAACTATAATCGTAGAAAGCCATTCTATTATCACCTAGCTGGATAGAGATATATCCATAATATCTTGTGGATCTGCCAACCTTGAAAGCGCCACCAGAAATATAATTAACAGGTGGACGAGAAAATTGACTTAGTGGCAATAATGCTCTATAGTATCCATTGGATTCATCAAAATTCCAGTCTAGCTCGCATAGTTCTCCATTCGAGTTGAACCCTGATCCAATATTATTAGAGACATTACAGGCCCCACTTGGCAAGAGTTTCCTTTGAAAGCATCTCGGAAGTCTCAAAGATAAATTTCCGATAAGACTTCTTAAATGAAATATCAATACCATTGATATTTGGGTATTGAGATATAATGGTTCCCTTTTTTTTACGGTTAAATCCTCTTAAGAATTCAAAGGTTTTGTTAAGATTCGTTTGTATTACAGTCTTGTCAATGTCCTTAATTTTCCCCATTAAATTCTTACTCTAAGGTTAGCTCTCAGTCACAGATATGACCCACACCCTTAAATATATCAAATTTTATAACTGTAAACCCTAAACAAAAGAACTGCACCCTTTCGAGCGCGGTTCTTGGTTTCAGTATTGGTGGATCAATTACTTCTTACTATTGATCGCAGCGTTTTCTGGTTTGGTTTTCTCGGTTACATTAACAAGGTGGGATGTTTTTATCCGCCATTTATCCGCCATTTACTGTTTTTATCCGCCATTTATTCGTCAACCCTATTTTTATAAATGTATTTAGTCGTTTTTCTCTCTCCTGATTTACGCAGCAACCCTATTTCCGTGAGTTCTGCTAAATCTCTAAGAGCGGTTCTGTCTGATACCTGGAATTTCTCTTGATACTGACCCGTTGTAATTTCTGCTTTTATTTTCCAGAATAACAAAGCTTCTAATTGGCGGTCATTTAAATCATATTGGCTTAAATGCTTTTCATTATAAATATCCTTGTAGATCGTTACAACAATACCTCCCGTCATTTCTGATATTTCAGGAGTTGGTAGCCCAGCAGATTTACACTCCTCAATGATTTTTAACGTTCCTCTGCCCCAAGATTCAATTAAGCCTCCTTTAAAGAAAACATCCGCTAGAATTGGATTTCGTGGATGGGAGGCATGTTTGTGTATCAAATCTTCCAATGTCATCGGCTCAAGCAGAGTTCCGAAATTCCAAACCATAATTTTATCGTCATAAAGACTAATTTGGATGGGTGCCCCCATATATTGACGGTGAACAATGGCATTCAGAAGTGTTTCCCTTATTGCCTCATATGGGTATTCCGTGGTTTCAACTCTATGCAATCCATCATACGAAATCGACTTAGTGAAATACTTCTTGTCCAGTACTTCCAGTGTTTGGTTTGCCAACTCAAATGCATTTCCTTCTATAATTTCTTGCGATAATAAGTCATCATCCGACTTCCCGAATTTTCCGATTTTCACATACGCATTGATATAAAAGTTACGTGGGTCTTTCCCAAAAAGTAACACTGCAGAGCGTTTTAGTTTTCCATCCTTAATAAGTCGAAGGTTCTCGAAAACTTGAAGAATATCATTCTCGTTTTCAACTTGTGGTAGACGACCGCTTTTTACAGCACCTTTTTTAAAAGCAGTAACCGCTTTTTCATCAATATCATCAAACTTGGCGCTGGGCTCAATAACATCATCCCACGTTTTACCAGTTTTACGAAGTAAGAATTCGTTGAGTGCAACACCTTGTAATTCTTGTTTGGTACTACCACTTCTAAAATGGTATTTGCCATGAAAAGAAATAGGTACTTCATGCGGATACACTTCTATTTCGATGTAGTATTTGCTTCCTTCTTGATGAAGATTTACATCACAAACAAGACCCAAGCCCGATGTTATCTTATTAGGAATATCATCCATTAAGCGTTTGTAGTTTTCCACTCCAACTACTCTACCTTGATCGTCCTTCCCTATATAAATCTTACCTCCCTTTGCATTGGCAAAACCGCATATCCATTTTAGATATTCATCTCTCCAATTTTGCTTCCATTCTATGTTTTGACTTTCAGGCATTTCAAGCGCTATATTCTGACAATGGAAAATAATCTCAATTCTTAAATATATCGAATTTTATAACTGTAAACCCTAAACAAAAGAACTGCATCGTTCTTGGTTTTCGCGGATGGGTATTTAGAAGCACCGAGATCAAACAGAAATTCATAAATTGTAAGTTGACATCTCATTTTTAGCTTATGAACAAAGCCATTTTTTTACTTCTAAGCCTGCTCCTTATTTTTTCCTGTGCTACAGAAAAACCAGAATACGAAGAGCCTGAAGTTTCATTGGAAGCTTATCAAATTGAAGAAGGCTTTGAGCTGCAAGTGGTCG
>CAXBPM010000427.1:0-3437 GCA_963977345.1 uncultured Roseivirga sp. | reverse complement strand
AAAGTGGCTGGAAGTAAGTTCGGTAAGTAATTTCGAGACTTTTCAGGCCAACCGATTAAAGTTGAGATACAAAGACGAAAACAAAAAAATTCAGTTGTTACACACTTTAAATGGAAGCGCTTTGGCCTTGCCTAGAATTATAGCTGCCCTTTTAGAGAACAACCAAACACCAGACGGAATCAATATTCCGGAGGTGCTGGTGCAATACACGGGATTCGATAAAATTTAATTTAAAATACAATGGGGCTTAAGCCCCATTTCTTTTATACCTACCATGAGCATTACCATCAGAAAAGGAACGACAAAAGATTTAACCCAAGTTTTTGAACTGGTTAAAGAATTGGCAGAATACGAAAAGGCACTTCATGAAGTAGAAAATTCTGTAGAAAGAATGACAGAAGATGCCTTTGGCCAAAAGCCTATTTTTGAATTCTTCGTGGCTGAAGAAAACGGAAATATTGAGGGCACAGCCATCTTCTATTACCGCTATTCTACTTGGAAAGGCAAAGCCATTTTTCTTGAAGACTTGGTGGTAAAAAAAGAAAAAAGAGGAGCTGGTATTGGTAAAAAGCTTTTGGACGCCATTGTACAAGAAGCCAAGGCCGTAGATGCCCGTCAAGTAATGTGGCAGGTGCTCGACTGGAACGAACCCGCCATTAGCTTCTACAAAAAACTAGGCACTGACTTAGACGAAGGATGGATCAATTGCAAGCTAGAGTTGAAGCAGATTCAAGAGTATAAGATGGGGTAAATAGAGAGTTCCCACCTTTTATATTGAAGCCTCTAATCACTCCACCTCCTGAAGCAAAGTTCTAAAAGCAGCGAATTTACCGGGGAAGGCATCTCCTGCTTTCTTTTGAAGCCCAGGGGCATGCTGACCTAAATAGGCTTGTAGCTTACTATGATCTTCAGCAAAATATTGAATACTATAGGAAGTTGACTCTTCCTCCTCCTTCATTACCCTAAAAAATTTATGCTCAACAAAAGCACCTGTAGCCATCACTTCAGGAATATGAATATCGCGCATCCACACTTTCCAATCTTCCTCTACAGTTTTTTCAATTGCTACGGTTACGTTATATAAGATCATAAATATTAGTTTTACTGCAAATCTAAAACAATCTGCTTGAACCTTGAAACAATAAAAGGCAATCGGGTTTTTTCAAACTATGCTAAAGCAACTTCTCTCCACAGGTAAACAAAATCAACGCATTGCTTTTACCCTTCTCATTGCGATGCATGCAGCTGGGGTATTGGGTTTGTATTTTGAAGAGAGTAGAGTCCTTTTTCAATCGCTTACGCCTTTTAATCTACTGCTTACAGCCGCTATTATTTTTCATTTTGAAGAAGGTAAAAGCGCGAAGTACTTCATCTTTATCATTTTCACCTTTCTATTCGGATTTTTCATTGAAGTGGCTGGCGTTAAAACGGGAGTCATCTTTGGTGACTATGCTTATGGCCCAACTTTAGGTTTTAAGCTATTTGATGTGCCTCTTATTATTGGGCTTAACTGGGCAGTATTGATTTATATAACTGGAATCGCCAGCAGCAAACTTTCAAACAATCTTTGGGCAAGATGTAATTACGGAGCCATTATGATGGTTATTCTTGATATGGCCATTGAGCCAGTAGCCATTCGTTTTGATTTTTGGCAGTGGGCTAATTTGGATATTCCGCACAGGAACTACCTCAGTTGGTTTCTAATTTCTTTTCTTCTCCACATTGTTTTTCAGAAATTGGACTTTTCTAAAAACAATCCGCTTGCCATAAAGCTTCTTATAATAGAAATAGCGTTTTTCGTAAGTCTTAACCTAATTTGAAATATTGTTGAACAAAGTATTTAACATTAAGTTATTGCGCTAATGATTTCAGCTTTACTATGGCTAATAATCGGGCTGGTGCTCATGGAATCCTTCTCTTGGTGGATTCACAAGTACATTATGCATGGCGTTTTATGGAAAATTCACAAGACACATCATCAGCACACAAAAGGTTATTTCGAATTAAATGACCTTTTCACCCTCATATTTGGAGGAGCGGCCGTAGTGCTGATCTTCTTAGGGGTTGAGAATTTAGACTATAGGTTTTGGTTGGGTTGCGGAATCAGTTTATACGGAATGCTCTACTTCGTTTTGCACGATGTACTCATTCATAAACGATTGAAACTATTGGGAAGACCAAAATTGAGGTACTTGAAAGCCATTACAAAGGCACATAGAGCACATCATAAATCGAAAGAAAAGGAGGATGGAGAATCCTTCGGGCTCTTTTTGATTCCAAAGAAGTATTTTAAAGAAGAAGAGATATAGCCGTGGCCAATTATTCAATCAAGGATTTAGAACAACTTTCGGGCATTAAGGCCCACACCTTGAGAATCTGGGAACAGAGGTATGATCTAATTAATCCGAAGCGTACTGAAACGAATATTAGGTATTACGATCAGAATGATTTGAAACTGGTGCTCAACGTGTCTCTGCTAAAGGACAATGGGCTTAAGATATCCAAAATTGCTGAGATGACTCGAGAGCAATTGAATGAGGCAATTCTTAATATCTCTGACGAAAACACCAGTTTTGCTGATCAAATTTATGCCCTCACGCTCTGCATGATTGATTTAGACGAGCAGGGTTTTGAAAAAGTAATTGGTTCGAGCACCCTTAAATATGGTTTTGAAAGAACCATTATGAACTTGGTAATCCCATTCCTCTCCAAAATAGGGGTGATGTGGCTTACAGACTCCATAAATCCAGCCCAGGAACATTTCATCAGTCACCTCATTCGTCAGAAAATTATGGTGGCCATTGATGGCCAACCAGCAAACACTAGCGGCAGTGCCTTGAAATATATGCTCTTTTTGCCTGAAGGCGAACTTCATGAGCTGATCTTGCTTTTTGCCAACTACCTCATCAAATCTAGAGCAGGAAGGGTAATTTATCTGGGGCAAACATTGCCGCTTGATGATTTAAAAATGGCATATGAAGTATATGAGCCTGAATATCTCATTACAGTACTCACAGGTAAACCACAGGGCTTAGGCGCTACCGAATACCTTAGAAACCTCTCTACCATTTTCCCGAATTCAGAAATTATTGTCAGTGGCCGACAAGTGGTGGGACAAGACCTCGAATTACCTGATAACGTTCGATGCGTGACAAGCCTGAACGATCTCATCAGTTTTGTGGAAGAAAACTCTACAACTACTTCCCCAAAGGAGTAATTTTCTCTACATACCAAATCCACTTTTCAAAACTCGAGTTTTTGTCAAGGGATTTCTCAAATTAAAACATATCAACTCAAAACACTTCTCTAGCGCCATCAGAGCATTTAACTATGTTTCTTAGACGATTTTTGCCCAGATATTAAGCCTTATTTAACACCCATCCCAAAAAACTTCACGGTTTTTGTTTGTATTCTGTTTAACGTTTACTGATATTTGT
>CAXBPM010000426.1:0-3443 GCA_963977345.1 uncultured Roseivirga sp. | reverse complement strand
TGTATTTCTTCGCTTTCACCACCCACATTTGAAGATCGATTTCTTCACCTTGGGCTACAGTAACGGTGTAATCCTTTAAACGGATTTCGTTTCCAGACCTTGGTTTTTCCAGGTTCTGAGCGCTTAGGTTTCCTAAACCTACAAAAAGGAGTATGACGAATAATGGAATAATTCTTTTCATAATGGAGGTTGTTTTTTTACATATTTACTCATTCAGGGAAATAATGAAACACCACCTTTGTTGGGTTGTCGAAGAATTAGGCTGAGTTGTTGAAGGAAATGGTTAAGCTGTCGGCTAGCGCAAGCAGTTTAGTGAAATTGCTTTTTGAATAATTGATACCTTAGCGAAATCTAAAAAAAACCGATCGAAGCATAAATGAGTAAACGCGCACTTGTTAAGTATTTGCAGTCTTTAAAGAAGGATGAACTTGAAACGCAGGTGTTGGAGCTTTACGATAAGTTTCTACCCATTCGTACCTATTATAGCTTTGTGTTCAACCCCAAAGAAGACAAGCTGATAGAGGAGGCCAAGAAGAAAGTACTCAAGGAGTATTTTCCCCAAACCAAACGAAAGCCCAAAGCACGTAGGTCGGTAGCCCAAAAAGCGATCAAGCATTTTTCAACTCTGGAATTAGATCCTTCGCTATTGGCGGATTTTATGCTCTTTAATATTGAAACTGCCATGCGTTTTAATGCCCGAAAGGAAGTTCGACAGGAGGCTTTTTTCAAGAGTGTTTACAACTCGTTTGTGGAGGCTTCTGAATTTGTTTTACGGAATGGCTTGAAAGGAATTTACTGGGAGCGATTAAACAAAATACTAGAAGAAGCCGAAGCACAGAAATGGTTCAATGCTTCGGCTTTTGAGCTCAAGTTGGGTGAGCTTTCTGACCTATCTTAACTCGGACTCGGGGTTCCGCACCATTCAACTGGCACTCTCTCAAAAGAAATTTCCGTAGCGCAGTTTTCATTTGGAGCACATGGCTGAAAAGTGAAAATGAGTTTCTGATTGTTATTACGGAAAGCAATAGTGACCAACTCTTCACTGGTTTGTCCGGTCAAGTTTAAGTCTGTTGGGTTAGGGTATTGCACTTGACTGTCGTTCTTTTCATAGATTTCCTGAAAGAAAAGGCTTAGTTCATTGTCCTCCAAAGTGAATACACCTGTCGCGTAGTATCGGTAGTCAACCACCTCGTTGGTAGATGGGTCAGTAATGACACGGGCAGATCCGAATGTTCCATTGGCGAAAAATGTATAAGCGAAAGCGCTGTTGCTATTGGTGTCGGCATTTGCCCAGTTACCCAAAAGTAGGTTTTCATTGGTATTGTCAGCTGTTGTGTCTTCTAGGTCACAAGAACTGAGAGCGCATATGAGAACCAAGCCCAGGAGTTTGATTATTGAGGATTTCATAAGAGAGAACTTTTGGTTTACCTAGCTCCTTAGACACAGCCTCACAATTCTTGGTTGTAACCGTACTCAGCTTTTTAGTGCTGCCTGTTTGGCTACGATAGCAATTTGGCCCTGATGATAAATGTCATGCTGCACAATTCCTTCAATAAGTCGATGAATGGTGTATTCTCTACCATGTACTGGCGTTTGTAGGAAATCATCGGTTTTAGCATTCAGCAGATCGAAAATCTCTTTCTGCGTATTGACTAATTTTTGAATCAAGTCAGTCCAGTCTTTTTCCGTTGCAATATTAAGATCCGTCCAGTCGTTTTGCGAATTCATTTCAATATCGAATTCATCATTGCCTTTGAATTTTTCAATGACAAAAATCCGCCAATTGATGATGTGATGAACCAGTCGGGCTACAGAATTCGTAGTTGGAATAGGAGCGATATTTACAATTCTGTAATCAATTTGACTTAGTTTATCCATCAAGGATTCCCCATACCAAGGGAGGCCTTGAAATGATTCATTCAAGGCCTCTAATAGCTGATGGGTTTTGTTTCTATTCATTTGGTTGGATTCAGCGGGTGGCTAATTCCCCTTCTTAATCGTTGGATAAGTAACGCCCAATTGCTCTAAATAACTTCCGTACTTTGTTTCGTCATAGTAGAATTTCTCCAACTGCGGACGGAATTCATCCATGATTTTCTTATTCAGGTAAATAGGAGGGGCATCGCTGGCTGAGATCATTGGTTTGTACTGCGTTTCCTTGCTCTGCACATTGTTAAAGTAATCCCAAGCTTGAGTCACCAATTCTGGCTTTAAAAGGAAGTCCATAATGGTCATGGCTTCGGCTTTGGCACCAGCGGTAGCGCCTTTGTGGGCAATAGGAGTGGCCATGGCAATGGCATTGCTCCAGTGGTGGCCTTGCAAACCGGGGATGTTGGAAGGAAAACGCATGGTTACCGTGGGTACTTTCCAAGATACATCACCAATATCATCAGAGCCACCGCTTACGGGGCTTGTCACTGGCATTCCCAAGTCGGAAGGTTTCGTACTTAAACCTCTAGGGTTGGAGCCTACTTCGGCTTGAGTAGCTTTGGCCAAGGCCTGATCTTCTTCACTCCAGGTGGGTAGACCTACCGTTTTGATGTTCTCATGCATGGTTTCTGCAATGGTTTTATTGAAGTGACGCGGCCATGCGGTGCCCAAAATTCTTGAACTCATTTGAGTGTCTGTCATCAAAGCGGCCCCCTTGGCTATATTGTTCGCATCGGCATACATGTCCATAATGCCTTCATAGGTTACATCGCGGAAATAATACCAAATCGAAGCTTTTGAAGGCACCACATTGGGCTGGTCTCCACCATCGGTAATGATGGAATGGGAACGTTTCAGGGTAGTAAGGTGCTCCCGTTTGTAATTCCAGCCTACACTCATTAATTCTACCGCATCCAAAGCGCTTCTTCCTCGCCAAGGTGAACCAGCAGAGTGCGCAGCTTCTCCATCAAAGGTATATTCAACGGAGATAAGTCCTGTGCCCGAAGCCTGTCCCCAAGAAACAGAAAGGCTGCTGCTTACATGGGTGAAGATTGAAATATCTACATCATCGAAAAGGCCATCGCGGGTGTACCAAGCTTTGGCGGCTACCAATTCTTCGGCAATACCCGGCCATAAGATAAGTGTGCCTTGAATGCCTTCGCGTTCCATGATCTGTTTTACTGCTAGAGCGGCTGTAATATTCAATGGAATCCCAGCATTATGGCCTTCGCCATGACCGGGTGCGCCTTCTACCATGGGTTTGTGATAAGCAACTCCTGGATATTGCGATGCTTTTGGAATGTTGTCCACATCGCTGCCCAAGGCAATTGTAGGGCCATCGCCTTGTTTCCAAGTGGCAAACCAAGCGGTAGGGATTCCAGAAACACCCTCAACTATATCGAAGCCGTTGGCTTTCAAAATGCCTGTGAGGTATTTAGAAGACTCATATTCTTGAAAGCCAAGCTCGGCAAAGCTGAAGATCTTATCGATCATCACCTGAGTTTGCTTGTGGT
>CAXBPM010000425.1:0-3443 GCA_963977345.1 uncultured Roseivirga sp. | reverse complement strand
AAAGAAGACTTAGCCGCAGTAAGTGATTTGAAATTACTTACCATTAAGCCAGTAATCTATGTGGCGAATGTGGAAGAAGAGTCTGTTAATTCAGGTAATAAATTTGTAGACGCACTTCGCGAAGGCGTTAAGGAAGAAAATGCAGAGGTAATTATTGTTTCTGCTGCCATTGAAGCCCAAATAGCTGAGTTGGAAGAAGAAGATGAGAAACTGATGTTTCTTGAAGAGTATGGCCTTACTGAATCAGGTTTGAGCAAATTGATCAGAGCATCATATTCAATATTAGACTTAATCACTTACTTCACTGCTGGTGTAAAAGAAGTGAGGGCTTGGACGATTAAGAAAGGCTGGACGGCACCACAGGCCGCAGGTGTTATTCATACTGATTTTGAAAAAGGCTTTATTAAAGCTGAAGTGATCAAAATAACGGATTTCGAAAATTACAAGACCGAAGTTGCTGTAAAAGAGGCTGGTAAAATGGCCATTGAAGGCAAAGAATACATCGTGAAAGATGGCGATGTAATGCACTTTAGGTTCAACGTATAATCGTAAGTATAAAACAATTCAATAAAATTTTCGCTTGTCATTGAACAAACTGTGACAAGATTCAGTTAACGCTATACCCAATTGATTTATAGCCGTATAGATTGTTGGGCGTTTTTTTAATCAAAGTTGAGTTGTCGTGAGAGTAAGGATCATTTTTAAACTTAAGAACAGAGGGGCAGTTCTTCCATTTCATCACCAATATATATTGGCCCAGTTTATCAAGGGCGTGATTGTTAATGGTGGGAAGAAAGAATTTATGGATTATCCATATTATAGCTTCTCTGGATTAAAAGGTCAGACGAAAGTAAGTAGAACAGGTTTGCACTATTATTCAAACTTGGTGACGCTTGTTTTGTCTTCACCCAAAAAGGAATTTATCGATTATGTACTCACTGAAATCTTTAATTTCGATCAGTTTGAATTGGGTAACCTTCAATTAATACCGCAAAGCACCGAACTAGAGAAACTTCCTGAGTTTACTTCAGAGATGAAGTATATATGCATATCGCCTATAATTCCGGTTACAGCAACCTATAATGGCCCTGAAGGAAAGCGTTTTATTGAGCCGGAGAATGATGAGTTTTCAGATTTTCTTTTCGATTCCACACTTCAGCGAATGGAAGAATCGGAGCAATATGATTTTGATAAAATCGAAGGTTTTAACAAATTTCAGGCGGTTCCTGATAAAGCTTATTTAGATAAACTGCGAGAGCGAGATAAGAAATTTGCTAGAATTTACTCCTTGTTCGATATGGATGTGAAGTATGAAGTGAGGGGTTACACCTTGCCTTTTAAGCTCTATGCAGCCAAAGAGGTACAAGAATTCATCTTCAATTGCGGAATAGGAAATTATACTTACAAAGGTTTTGGGATGGTCGATTTGGCCAATGCAAATCCAATAGACAGATCTACTGAGTATACCTTCTCAAAGAAAGTTTCGGCTAATCAAGATTAACGTCTTCGGTTGTAGTCAATTCTGGAATAGCCAACTAAAATATCTCCACGTCCACCGATGGGTTTGAAATAGACAAATACCTCATACAGGTTTTCGGTTTCAAAAAAGCTTTGCTCAAATTCATTTGGTGCAGTTGGGTCAGCGCTCCAATAAGAGTAATCATACCAGCCTTGCTTTAATAGGATGTTGGTTTCATAAACTTCATTTTGAGCGTTCCATTTCAATTTGGACTGGGCATCTCTTTTCCAGTTGTTGAAGGCACCAAGCAAGTAAATATCGGTAAGTCGTTTTTCTGCTTTTAAGCCGAAAGTAGTAGATACATATTCTGAAGTAATTGCAAACGCGCCACCACCTTCTAGGTCACGAATATAGTATTGGCCATTAAGGTCCAGGTTCTGAAAGTAGCCATCCTTCCTCATTTCATCCAAACCGAGCTGAGCAAAAGGCTTATTGGCTGCAAAACCAGCGTCCATTACATTTCGGCCTTTAAAGTTTACAGTACTTAAATCAAAGTACCTGAATTCATTTCCTCCCAGAAAGTCATTTTCACTACCCAAGTTTTGATAACGGATTACTTTACTGTTTTCATCAATAAAAGTAGGGTTGAGCATCAATTGCATGTCTGGTCTTTGGTTTTGCCGCACCACAACCTTAAAATCTTGCCTTGGGTCAATGCTGTTGAGGTTGCCGTAACTCATGGTCACCTCAATTCGCTGATGCGTTAATCTATCACCCATGGCACTTGAGCGTAATACATTTCCACCTACACCCACTTCATTTTGATAGACCCTGAATCGTTTGCTTAAAATGATGTCTTCCTTATTTCTATCTCGGTAAACAACGGCTATGTAATTACCCGTAGACTGGAATTTTGGTAATCGATATTTGTAATGAACATAATTGGTTTTGGATTCGCTGCTGAATTCAAAATCTTCAATTTCAAACTCATTGAAGCTGTTTAAATACATATTTGCTCTTAAATCGGAGGGCGTCCAATCGACATTGCAATGAATGAATTGCACAAAATAATAATCAGCATCATTCCTTAAGTCATCGAATTCGAGTAGGAGTTTTGTTGTTTGCCCTAGTTCAGTAACGGCAGGAGCAAGGCTACTTTGGATAGAACTGCCTTCTGGATACATCCGCACAGTTTTAATCTCGCTTTCATAAACAGTGTCTTCGAATTTCAACTCCTTCTTTTTCTGGAAACCCATTAAGGGTTGAAAGAAGAGAATGGACAATACGAAAAGTGAGATTGACTTTAATTTCAAAACAGTGCTTTTGGTGCAAATTAACATATCATTTGCTTTGAACATAAATTATTAAGTGGTCTGACATTTTATACCTGTTTGGTGCGAAGATTGTGCCGAATTCATTTTTAAAATTTAGATACATAACGGTTACAACCATAACTTTGTGCGTGGTGTCTAACAAATCGGAAGGAAGAAACCGGGGCTTCTCCATTAATGAACCTAGACGAAAATCTAATTGAGCGATGTATAAAGGGAGACCAGAAGGCTCAACGGGAGCTTTATGGCCGCTATGCCCAAAAGCTAATGCCAATGGCGATGCGGTACGCTAAATCTCAGGAAGATGCAGAGGATATTTTACAAGATGCTTTCATTAAGATTTTCAACAGTTTAGACTCTTTTAGAAGGGAAGCTCAATTTCTGACCTGGCTAAAACGAATTGTGATTAATACGGCCATCAATCACAACCGAAAGAAAATGTATCAGCAACCGATGCTGGACATAGAAAAGGTAGCGCACATGCACATTGAATCCGATTTAACGCTTTCCAATATGCATTTCACTGAAATTTTGGCACTGATGCAAAAATTACCTGTAGGGTCTAGGACTATCTTCAACCTCTTCGCAATTGAAGGGTACGGCCATAAAGAAATTGCAGAAATGCTAGAAATAAGTGAGGGCACATCGAAGTC
>CAXBPM010000424.1:0-3443 GCA_963977345.1 uncultured Roseivirga sp. | reverse complement strand
ATTTTAATTGCAAAAATATTTTCTTCAAAAAAATTCAACCATTTTGAGGGAACTATGTGCAACTTCATTCGATTGTATTGGATATAGCAGAAGGCTTAGTTACCTTTGCACCACTTTTTAGAATCACATAAATTAACTTTCTAGATATGTCTAAAACCAAAGTAGCGATCAACGGCTTCGGAAGGATCGGAAGATTGACTTTCAAAGCATTGTTGGCCAAAGAAAACATCGAAGTTGTAGCAATCAATGACTTAACTGACACCGCAACTTTAGCCCACCTTTTGAAATACGATTCAGTTCACGGAAGATTCGATGGAACTGTAACTTCTACAAAAGATGGTATTGTAGTAAACGGCAAAGAAATCAAAATCTACGCTGAAAGAGTACCTGCTAACCTTCCTTGGGGCGCACTAGGTATCGATGTCGTTCTTGAGTCTACTGGTAGATTTGTGGATGAAGAAGGTGCTGGTGGTCACTTAAAAGCTGGCGCTAGAAAAGTAGTCATCTCTGCTCCTGCAAAAGGAAACATCCCAACGGTTGTTTTGGGTGTTAATGAAGATACCATGACGGGCGAAGAGACTATTCTTTCAAACGCATCATGTACTACAAACTGCTTGGCGCCTATGGCCAAAGTTTTAGACGATAGTTTCGGAATTGTACACGGTTTCATTTCTACTGTTCACGCTTACACTTCTGACCAGTGTATCCAAGATGCACCTCACTCTGATTTGAGAAGAGCAAGAGCTGGAGCGGTTTCTATCATCCCTACCTCTACTGGAGCTGCAAAAGCAGTTGGTTTGGTATTACCTCACCTAAAAGGCAAACTAGACGGTATCGCATTGCGTGTGCCAATTCCTGATGGTTCTTTAACAGACCTTACTGTGGTTTTGAAAAGAGAAGTGACGAAAGAAGAAGTGAACGCTGCGATGAAAGCGGCTGCAGAAGGCCCAATGAAAGGCATTATGGAGTACACTGAAGATCCGATTGTTTCTATCGATATCGTTGGAAACACGCACTCAAACATCTTCGATTCTCTTCTTACTTCTGCACAAGGAACACTTGTTAAGGTAGTAGGTTGGTACGATAATGAGGCTGGTTACTCTAACAGAGCTGCTGACTTGATCGAGAAAATCGGTTAAGCGTATTTATAATATTGAAGAGAAGGGTTGGACTGATGTTCAACCCTTTTTTATTTTCAAAAACCTGAGGTTAAAGGAAACTTTTAATTCCTAAATCTGTTTAAGTACACAAATGACAACCCCAAGTCGCTATAAAATGGGATGCACAGTAGCACAATGACGACAACCTAAGTCTTTAAAACAGGAACTGAAACCGCTCATAATCGAGGGGTTATTTTTTTGCCCTCTCCCCCTTAAGCGAACAATCCGCTAAACATGAGCTACAAAAGTACTTGTATGCAGGCTGCTTTTCATCCTGATCCCGAAATTTCGGGAGAAGGAACTATAATTAATGCCTAGTTTGAAGAAGCAAAAAAACAAGTACATAGTCTTAGATCCTTCGTTCCTCAGGAAAAGAAAATAGACAGTTTCACTTCAAAAAATCACCCCCATTAAACCCGGTTTATGCAATAGAGATTGTTATGAGGGCGTAAATCGCAAAGAATCAGGAAGTTTGGCTTAGAAAGCATAGCACCGCTATGGTGAAAAGGCAAATGAAGCGTAGCGACTGATTCAAAGTGAGTTACGTCCGTAATAGATAGTCTATTGCATTATCCGGGTTAAACCAGACATAGCCGAGGGTGTAAGGCAAAAAAAACCCCACCAATTCAAATTGAACGGCAGGGCTTTACATAAAGCTAAACTACTAACTTATTTTTTATTCAGTTTAACTGCCTTCTTTTCAGCACCCATATAGATGGAATTGAAAATCAGTTTATAAGTTCCTCTTGGCTGACCACGGAATTGTGGGCTAAAACCAAACAATACTAAGTTACCTGTTCCGTAACCCACTTTAAGCATGGCTGATGTATTGGCCAAGTGTTCATCTTCTCCCATTGCCCAACCACTCATAAGCAAGTCTTTAGAAGCATAACGTGCTACTTCTTCTATTCCTTGGGCACCAGCATTCACTTTGAACGCACGGCCATTATCAAACGAAGCAGCTACCTGTGGTTGCATACCATAGGCAAGCGGATGATTAGTCATGATATCTGTTCTAATCAATGAACCTGGAATAAAGAATTCCGAAGATTTCAGATCCTTCAATACATTGGTTACTGGTAATTTAAACTCGTCAATGGCAAAATTACTGGCATCGTCAAAGAATATGATTGCACCACCATTTTTAGCATAAGCATCTAATTTGGCCAAACCATCTTCGCCAATTCCACCTCTTAAGTTCTCAGGCACTCTATTAGATCCTTCCATGATCCCTCTTGGGCTCTGAGAAGGCATAATGATCGCACTGTACTGAGATAAATCAGAATTTTTGATTTCAGCATTGTGTAATGTATCCAAGTCGAACTCAAATTGCTCAAACATCCATCTGCTCCAGCCTTCGTCCATATTGGCCTGCCAAGACTTGTAGATGCCTATTTTCACTTTTTTCAACTCAGCGCTTTCAGCACTTGGCTTTTTCTCAATACCAGTAAAATCAAGTCCCATTTCTGAGCTGATCTCTTTTACCTTATCGTCCAAACCTCTTTTGCTGCGCACCAAAACTGAACCAGCTTCCATTCCTTCTACTGATTCTTTAATAATGCTCACTGTATAACCTTCTTTCTGTAGACGGTTAATGGCTTTTGCGCTCAAGTTATCCTTGTTAGAGAAAACATAACCGTATTTTCCTTTTCCTGAAACTGCTCCAGCCACTGGCTTCAGCTTTTTAGTAATATCAGAAGTAGCAGCATTGAAGTTTTCAGTAATACGATCTACAGTTACCCCCATTTGTAAAGGAAGTGTCCATCCTGCCAAATCATAAGGTGGCATTGGTGGCCCACCAGGGTATTGGAATTGGTCTGGATACACTTGCTTCTCCATTAAATCGGCCAAGTAAGGACGGAAAGACTGCGCTCCGTAGAATACAACAGAACCAGCTTCGTAAGTTTTACCATTTACACTGAATGAATTTGTTGCCATTTTAGCCTCAAGTCCACCTTGCATTAAGATATTTGTCAAGTTCATTGCTTCACTTGGGTTCCACTGATCTTTAGGAATCACATAAGCAAAAGCACCTTCTTTGTCATCAATCGCATCGCGACCCATGCTATAGATATTCCAAAGGAACTCATCCTTTTTGTCTGCCGCTAAATCAAGCACAGCCATTGAAGACTCAAGCATATATTCTACCGCCATTCTAAAGGTCATTGTACCACCTTTATAAGGGTATGGGTAGAAAATCTCAGTAGCATTGGCAGGTTTCCCTCCTACAGTGGTAGGCATTCTGTCTACCGGATATTCCGTTGGCGTTGGGCTCGGCTGAGC
>CAXBPM010000423.1:0-3443 GCA_963977345.1 uncultured Roseivirga sp. | reverse complement strand
CTGAACGAAATTGTGGCAACAGCCAATACTGCAAATAGAATGTATGTTTTTTTCATCTCTCTTAGATTGTGTCGTTAGTAAAAGTATGAGAATATTTTTGAAACCCGTGACTCGCAAAACAAAAAAGCCACAACATTAATTTCAATCGGTACTGTGCACAAATCGAACCAAAATCGATGTGCTTAAATTTCTATCTCAATCTGGTTGCGAACTAAATCTTCAAAAACTTCTCTTTGCCTAATCAATTTTGCTTCGCCTTTATGAATTAGTACTTCCGCAGGCTTTAGTCTTGAGTTATAGTTTGAAGCCATGCTAAAGGCATATGCCCCAGCATTTTTGAAAGCAATTACATCACCTTCTTTCACCTCATTCATTTTTCTGTCCAAACCAAAAGTATCGGTTTCACAGATATAGCCTACTACAGTATAAATTCGCTTTGTTCCGTTGGGGTTTGATAGGTTAATGATTTCATGATACGAATCGTACATCATTGGACGAATCAAGTGGTTCATTCCAGAATCAACACCAACAAATACGGTAGCTGGTGTGGTTTTCACCACATTGGTTTTGGTCAGAAATACACCTGATTCACTGACTAGATACTTACCCGGTTCAAACCACATTTCTAGTTCTCTTCCGTATTCCTTACAGAAATCTTTAAATGCTGCACTCAATTTTTCACCTAGTTCTTCAATATCAGTTACAATGTCGGCTTCTTTATAGCCCACTTTAAAACCACTTCCAAAATCGATAAACTCTAAGTCTTTGAAACTTTTCGCTGCATCAAAAAGAATGGCAGCCGCTCTTAGAAACACTTCTGCATCTAAAATATCAGAACCCGTGTGCATATGTAGCCCAGTTACATTGAGCCCATAGGTATTTACTACCCTCACAATATGTTGAAGCTGATAAATAGAGATCCCGAACTTAGAATCGGCATGACCAGTAGATATCTTCTTGTTTCCACCCGCCATAATATGTGGGTTCAAACGGATACAAACTGGCACCGTATTGTGAAACTCATTTCCGAACTGCTCAAGAATAGAAATGTTATCGAGGTTGATCATTACCCCCAGTTCCACCGCTTCTTTTATTTCAGAAATAGAAACACAGTTTGGTGTATACAGAATTTGTTCAGGCTCAAAACCAGCCCTTAAACCCATTTGTACTTCTTGAATAGAAACACAATCGAGCTCTGATCCGATGCTTTTCAATAGCTTAAGAATGGAGATATTCGTTAGGGATTTAGTGGCATATTTCACCTTCATCTTAACTCCGCTAAAAGCAGAAGTAAGCTTTTTAAATTGAGCTTCTATTTTTTCGGCATCATATACATATAGTGGAGAGCCAAACGTTTCGGTAAGCTCCACTAAATCTACACCTTGAATGGTGTATCGGTCATTCACTAAATCCATTTCAAATAAATTAAGGCGCAAATATACTGTGTAGAAAAATAAAAAAGAGGAAGATCGACCAAACCTTCCTCTTAGAAAATGAGAATGAATATTTTCTACTCAATAATCACCCGCTTTGTAAGCGTTTTATTGTTCTGAATTACCTGTAAAATGTATACGCCTTCTCTTTCATCCGATATATCGATTTTGAAGTTATAGTTTGAAGCTCCCGTAGCATCTGTTTTATCGTAAACCACGTTCCCGGTGGGGCTCACAATTTTCACTTGCAAAGGGCCTTTATCGGTGGTTTGAATATCTAAATCAAACCTACCATCACTTGGGTTTGGATAAAAGCTAATGTCTTTAATTTCAAGTGGCTCCATTTTATCCGCCCCAACTACTTCTTTATCCTTGTCTTTTGCTGCGCGAATAAAAACGCGTGCTCTTGATATTACATGGAAACCTTCATCATCCTTATCGCCTCCAAAGCTCCATGCATTAAAATTTCCATCATCACTATCGTTATCGAAGTCAAAAGTCATGTTCCCAAACCTATTCTTCAACACTTCCCTTAGCGAGTCCATGTCCATAACCTCGTCTCCATTCTGAAACATCTTCCCGTTTTTGAAATGAAAATTCAGTTGATTTTTCAGCGAATCCATGTCCGTAAAAAAGGGCTCGTCATTATCAAAATCGAAAAGAAAGTTATTGTTGGCACCAAAGCCCTCACTCATCATTTTTTTTATTTGCTCCTGCATACCGCCCATATCGAAATCAAACATGGAGGAGCCTGGCCCCATTTGGAATGACCTTGATGAAGCACCAAAGCCATTACTTCCACCGCCAAAATTCCAGTCGCTTAGGTCTATCCCATTCTTCTCTAAATCAGGATCGCCATTAATTTCATCATAGCTGTCGTAAGTCTTTTCAAAAGTCTTGGTGTCATCACCCACTTTCATCACTACCTTCAGCTTTACTTTACCATCTTCGGTAGTATTAATGGAAACTGACTTAGATTGACTGCGTTCTTGAGTTTGTGCAAAGCCATCAAAACTGGTGGCCATTAAAATCATCATGGCAACAAATGCCACTACTTTAAGTGTTTTTTTATTCACTGACCTGTTCATCTTTTAAACCTTTAAGTTGTTGATACGAAAGTATTTAATTAACCGAATGAGCATTGTTAAAAGGCGGTTAAATCATGTTAATTTTTGTTAACCCCACAGCCATGACCATTTTATTAAAGTACTTTTGAAACATGAGTAGAATGAAGATAAGGTGGTTGATAGGATTACTGAGCATAGCCATGCTCGGTTTGATCTTCTTCCAGTTTTATTGGATCAAGGAAGTGAACAAGGTAAATGAAGAACGATTTACCCAAAGTGTTCAGACTGCTTTAATTGAAGTAACTAACAAACTGGCGCGTCAGAATGACACTAACTTTTTGCAGACAGACGTTAGCCAATTGATGCCTAACCAGCCTGAGAGAATGCAGCAGGGCGATAGCTTACCAAATCCATACCGTCCTCAAAATAGACGCCCCGCACCCTACGTTGATCCAAGTTTAATATCCTTTGGTGTTGAAATAGACGAAGTGAATCAGAAAATTAATTTTCAAGTGAACCTTGATGCTTTAATTCAAGATTTTTACGATCAGGCCAACCCTAATCTCGACCGAGAACGTTTTCAGCTTGAACAACAAATGAAAAATAGGTGGAGGTCCATACAGCGAGATTGGGCAGAGCATTTAGTAGGAAGTAACAATCTGTTTTCAAGAGTTAATCCAGTAGAATTGGATACACTACTCAAAAGAGAAATGAGGAACCGGGGTATTGATTTGGACTACAATTATGGAATTATTGAACGTAGGACAGGAAAGACCAACTTGATAAATACCTCTAACGCGGATGATTTAGACAATATTAAAAACTCAAAATTACAGGCCAACTTATTCCCAACGGATTTACAGCCTAAGGACTACTTTCTTAGTGTTTATTTCCCAAGCCAGAAACAATTTCTGTTGAAGCAAGGCCTGTTACCTCTTTCCGC
>CAXBPM010000422.1:0-3443 GCA_963977345.1 uncultured Roseivirga sp. | reverse complement strand
CACTTGAGGGTAAGTTTTGAAAAACAAGAATTTTTTCGTCTTTGCCACACTTCCGTTGGCATAGATCACGTAGGTATTTTTGCGCTGAGCTCTATTACCAAAACCACCAGCCAAGTTGATAAAGTGTTTCAAGTTTAGGTTAGACTCATAAACCACAGTGGTAGGATAGAGTACTTGGCCTCTTAATCGCACTGTTTCTTGTTGTTTAGGTAGCACCAGCACATCTCCTTCCTCTAGGATAAGGTCAAATTTTGAACCTGGTTCATCTAGAATCTTCTTTAGATCAATACCTATAGCATCTGAACTACCAAGTTGAACATCGCCAAATAACGCATTGCGCTGAACAATTTCACGCAGTCTCTCCTTCTTTGCGTAAAAAGGATCCCCCTCAATATTTAAACTTTGTTTATCAAGCTCATTAAGTTGTTGATTGAGTCTGGCCACCTGCGCCAAATCAGACTCTGACAGTGATGGGTCTGCTTCGGCATATCGATTTAGGAGTGCCTCTAAGGCTTGAACTTTCTGTTCAATATTACTGACCTCTGAATGAAACTCTGTTTTTCTAAGCAGTGTAGCTCCTTCTATGTAAGCATATTGATTTACTCCACCTGCGCGCTTAAGAAGGCTTGAAATTCGCTCAGTTTGATTCTTTATAGCGTAATTACCAGGGTAAGTTACTTCTCCCTCAATGGCCACAAATTTTTGAACAAAGAAATCAGGATTCTTTCTTACAGTCACATGATCATAAGGTTGAAGCTCAAATGTAATATCGCCATTTTTAAGTGACAGGTCTCTATCAACATCTACCACAAACACTTCAGAAACATTCCCAGCCTTAGCATCACCAAACCTTCGAGTAATTTCAATCTTTGAAGCTGAAGCTGAAGATTTAAAGCCTCCTGCCAATACCAGAACATCTTCAATTGTCATGTGCTCAGAAAACCTAAATACTCCACCAGAATTCACTTCCCCAGAGACTTCTATATAACTTTCCTCTTTCAAATCGTAAATTGAGAATATTTGAACAACGTCTTCACGTTGCAACTGAATATCAGAAGAAGTACCATCTATCAAGTCTTTTAAATTAATAGAGATATTCTCAGTAGATAAATCTGGATTTGTTCTAATAATAAAGGCCCTACTCAAGCTAACGTCTCCCTTCAATCCATCAGCCTTCTCTATGAGTTGCTTAACAGTCAACTCTCCTGAAATAGAATATTGTCCTGGACGGAAAACAGCTCCCTTTATTTGAACTCTGTTTGTGAAGCGATCTAAGACGCGTTTAACCTCGTAAACATCGCCTGGCTTAGGGTTGAAAATATCGAATTGATTTTTGAAAACATCGGCAATGACTTTCTCTTTACCCACATTCCTAGTCACATTAATTTGTTCTGAAAAAGCATTCTCGGTAAAACCACCAGCATAGTTAATTAAGTCGGAAAGAGACTCATCATCTCTCAGTTCGAAAATCGCTGGCCTTTTCACAGCCCCGTTGATAACAACTCGGTTGGTGTAAGGCTCAATTAGAATAACATCATTATTCTGGAGTCGGGTATTGCTCTTGTTGTCTCCATAAATTAAAAAGTCATATGCATCAAGCTGAGTAATCAACTTGTTTTCTCTATAAACTTTAATATTTCTTAGTGTTCCATTCTCCGTTATCCCTCCAACTGAATACAAAGCATTAAAGACTGTGCTGAATGCGCTTAATGTATATGTGCCAGGAATGGCAACTTCGCCAACTACTGTGATATTTATAGACCTAATCTTGCCCAAATTCACCGAAACAAAAGTTGATGGAGTATCACCTCCCATTTCAGTGTATACTTTTGACAGCTTGTTCTTTATTTTGCTCTGAGCAGCGTTAATCTCGAGACCAGACAAGAAGATAGGTCCAAAATTCTCTAGAAGAATATTTCCATCAGCGTTAATTTCCGCTTGGTAATATTGTTCGGAAGTCCCAAATATATCGATGAACAGTTCGTCCCCAGCACCTAAGATATAACTCTGAGGAGTGGGAATATTTAAACTAGGCTCAAACCCTTTCTTGGCTGTCCCATTTTGAAAAATAGATACACCAAAAACTCTTGAATCTCTTAAATAGTTGTTTTGAGTATAGAGCGTAGTATCATTAGACCCTCGACTGACTCTTTCAATGGGAAGTGCTTCTCCTTTAGATACTCTGGAACTTTTTATCTTATTTATCCTTTCTCCTAGCTTGGATATCTCGGTCAATGACAAACCTTGCTTCTGTGCCAGAGTATAAAGATCCTGTTGGGAGTAGCCCATGGCTGAAGCCTTCTGTACCAAACTCTCAATCTGATCATCAGAAAGTTCGTTTACCTTAATGGTACTAAAGTCTGGGAGAGTTTGTGTATAAGCGGGCTGATAAATCAACAGGGATAGCAACCCAATTATGTAAAAATAAGATTTAATTTTTTTTACCATTCTTTGGTTATTCTGTCTAAATCAATTGCAAGATAAAGTAAAAGCTAAACATAGAAATGTTTAGCTTTTACAAGATTATTTTCACTAGTAAAATATTCTAGCCCACTGACTTTGATATTGAAACTACTTTTGCTTCTTTTCTGTAAGTTCGGTTTCTTTCCTTCAGTTCTTCTTTGCGTTTTTCAATCATTGATTTAAAAATAAGCTCCGTAATTGTGCCTAAAGTTAGAGCAGTAACAATGAGAGTGGGAAGCACTACCATATCTGTAAAACTTTTTAGCACTAGAGCCAACAAAACGAAAATTATATTTACCGTTACTAAAATACCCGTTGCTTGTGCATGATTGCAACCCAATCTAAGAAGAATATGGTGTAAGTGAGTCCTGTCCGGGTGCATTGGTGATTTACCTCTTAGCATTCGTTTTATAAACACCCTTAAAGTATCATAAAGTGGTACAATTAAAACAGCAACAGCCGGCCCAACAAATGCATCAAATCGAAATGGGTGAACTTCTTGAAGATTATAATTTAAATCAATGAATTTTATTGTAACAATAGACAAGAAAAAGCCAACCATCAAAGAGCCAGTATCCCCCATGAAGACTTTAGAAGGTGCCCAGTTAAATTGAAGAAAAGCCAATAGGCTACCCAATATTGCAAAGGAAATGAAAGCATAGGCATTCGCCTCAATCAAATAAAACCAGACGCCAAAGAAGAGACTACAAATCACCCCAACTGAGCCTGCAAGACCATCTACTCCATCTATAAGATTATATGCATTAGTAATCACAATAATTGTAAAAGCTGACAAAACGTAACTCAGGACAATAGGAATTTCATAAATACCAAAAAGGCCATACAGGGACATTAATCTAATATCACATACAGCTACAATAATTAACATAGCGGCAATCTGTCCAAAAAGTTTTTGAAAAGCTTTTAGGTTTATTAGATCGTCTCTAAAGCCAATAATGAACATTATTGTTAGAGCACTA
>CAXBPM010000421.1:0-3462 GCA_963977345.1 uncultured Roseivirga sp. | reverse complement strand
AGGTAAGCAAAGAACACTTGTGTTGTGCTTTCGAGCGAATTCGTCATGCACAAGTTGTTGTTCCTCAAAACCTGGGTAGCCATAGTCATCTAACACGATAATGCCTCCTGGAACTAGTTTGTCCCAAATGTAATTAAGAACAGCTTGCTCTGGTAATGCACTATTTAGGTCTAAAGAAACAAAAGCTACTTTTTTCAAATTCAGACTCTCCAATACATCTGGAACTACCCCTTTTATCACTTCCACATTTGGCGCGTCTGAAAACCTGTCGATCACCTTTTTATATATATCTTCCCAAACCCTTTCAGATTTAACACCGTGACGCTCTCGCTCAGCCTCATGACCAATTAATAACTCTGGAATAACTCCTGCGAAACTATCCACCAAAACGAATCTCTTAGCTTCATTTTCAAACTTGAGGTAATCCATTATAGTGGTTGAAAAAAACGAAGTTCTTACACCGAATTCAACAAAGTCACCATCTAGCTTTATTGACTGCTCAGCGGCCCAACACAATGTATGTAGCCTCCATTCTAAATCAATTCCCTTGAGAAAAACATCGTTGTCAGTAGCTTTACCTTTGTTATAGGCATTTACAAATACTGGTTCCGTCAGAAACGGAGCACGGTTATAAGTAAATAAATTATCCTTGGCGTATGTTAAGTTCTCTTTTATCCCAATATGGATATGCTTCCCAAAGAACTTATTAACCACCTTGACAAACAAAACATGAAGAGTGTGACTAGACATTAATGTGCGGAATAATTGATACTAGAGCTTACAGAGTAGTATTTCTGCAAGCAACAAATCTAAACAAATCCGCGAAGTAAGAATAAGAACTCTTAAAAAGACTTTAATTGTCCAAATTGGTTCTTAAACACAAAGTACTTCAGTACTTTTAGGGCCTTGTCAAAATCACTTTCTCAATGAAAACACTACTTTTTATTGGTCATCCAGGTCATGAACTTTTGGCTTACAAATTTTTACAAAATCATAAGCCTCTCGTGATTTTTTTGACCACAGGCTCTGGGAATACAGGTAATCCTAGAATTGAAGGTTCAATTGAACTCTTAGAATCTTTAGGCCTTAAAGTATTCAAGCCATTCGAACCCTTTACTGACCGCCAAATATATAACCTCATTATGGAATGGGATTTTGATGAATTTGCTAAAGTAAAGTCAGCTTTAAAGCAATTTATAGAAGAGCACAATGTAAAGCGGATTGTAGGTGACGCGCTTGAAGGCTTTAATCCTTCTCATGATTTATGTAGGTATCTAATCAATGGTACTGTACAAGACTTGGCGTCTAGTAGTAGCCTTGCTAACTATGATTTCCTTCAAGACGAGGTTTTTAAAAACGCTGACACTTTAAAGAATAAGGATGATATCATTTTGAAGCTTGATGATCAAGAACTTCAGGATAAGCTATCGGCCTGCCGAATTTATAGTCAATTAAAATTTGAGGTAGATAGATTTTTCGAGCAGTATGGAGCCGATTTTTTCAGACTTGAGTATTTCAGAAAGATCACAGATACCAAACATATAAGTACTTGGGAAGGTGAAATGCCTTTTTATGAAATTCATGGAAGAAAGAGGGTAGAAGAAGGTATTTACAAAAAAGCACTCCTTTTCGAAGATCATATGAAACCCCTGGCTCATTTTCTATTAAGGTCAACGCCTCAATGAAGGTATTAATCACCAATGTCGAAATGGATGGCTATAGTGGCACAACGCTATACGTTAAAGAATTAGCATTGGGAATTCAAAACGCGGGAATCGAGGTTGAAATCTTTACACTTAGAGTTGGTTCAATAGGTAAAGAGCTTCAGACATCTGGCATATTGGTGACTACAAAATTGAAAGAATTGTCAAAACCAGATATTGTTCATGCCCATAATAATATCACAGCCTGGCCAGTGCTTTTCTATTTTAAGAACACTCCAATGGTGTTCTGGATTCACAGTCGGCTATCTCCTTTAGATATACCACCAAAGCATAAGGATATAATCCAATATATGGCAGTGGATTACAATTGTAAGGAGCGCTATACGCAACAGTATGGCTTTAAGCCAGGGTCGGTAAAAGTCAGGTACAATTGGGTAAACCTGAATCGTTTCAAACAGAAAAAGCAACCTGCTGAATCACTTAAAAGAGCATTGATGTTTTCTAATTATGCTACAGAAGATGGATATCTCTCAGCCATCAGGTCAGCATGTGCTCAGATGGATATTGAGTTGGAGGTGATGGGAAAAGGAACGGGAAGTGCTGAAAATGCTCCCGAACACTATTTAGGTAGCTATGACCTGGTTTTCGCGAAAGCAAAAGCGGCTATGGAAGCTATGGCTTGCGGATGTGCTGTGATTGTTTGTGACTTTACTGGTCTGGCGGGGCTTGTTACATCCAAAAACTATGATAACTATAGGCGTCTTAATTTTGGTATGAAATTAATGGATAAGCCTATAACTCCCCAAGACATAGTTGACGAGATCACCCTTTACAATGCTGAAGATGCATTGGACGTGACAAAAAGGCTTAGAGAAGAATCTAATTTTGATCAAATTTTCACACAACTCACTGACCTGTACAGTGAATTAATAAAACGATATGCTGCAGGTCAGCGAGGTGAATATTCATTTAACATAAGGAACTATCTAGTAACCCGTATGGCCACTTTTAGAATATGGATTGGGCTGTGGACAGAACAGCACTTCCCAGCATTTCGTAAGTTAATAGGTAGGTAAGATATTGATGTACAGACTCAATTCACTGTTGCTTTCAGCATATTGGTAAATAAGAAATCTGAGATGACCTTATGTCCTTTTGAATTCCAATGCATATCACCATTGGGTAAGTAAAGTACCTCAGTTTGCTTTCTGAAGTAATCCAGTGGATCCATATAGTTCAAGTTATTTTGTTCACAAAATTCACCAATATTTCTGTTAGGAAGCTCCCAGTCGAAGTATTGGGAGTTAAGGTGATAATCAGTAATGGTTTTTTCAGCGTCTAGCTCGTTCACCTGGAATCTTTGTGGAAAAAGTATTACCTGAGTATTGAAACCTTGTTCTATCGAAAGCTCATTATACGCTTTTAGAATGGTTTCCATGCGTTCATATGATTTGCGAATAGTCTCTGGCTGTGGGGTTAAGAATATTCCCAAACCGTGGGTGAAATCATGAATATAGGGTGGTACTTTCCCTTTAATTGCAAAAATCGATTCACCAGAATAGCTTTGGCTGGCAAATTTATTTAATAGTTTTGGGAAGATAAATTTTTCTAAATAATCATTCAATTCCGAAGCTGGTTGGTAAGAATATTCAGGCAAAACTTCTTCTAATACTTCTTTTTTAAGCCTTTTTGCGTTGTAATTTTCGTTTTGTATAATATTGTTCCCTACAAGTTTCTTTTGCCCATCATTATGCAAATGGATAAAGCACTCAGAAAGATCATTGCCTAAGGTTATACC
>CAXBPM010000420.1:0-3469 GCA_963977345.1 uncultured Roseivirga sp. | reverse complement strand
TCACAAAATCAGGAGCGTAAACAATTCCTTTTTCGATCAACATGTTACCATGACGGGCTTCATCTTTCAACTGGTTATTAGCCGCGCCAGCAATTACTGAGCATTTCAGTTTTGAGATTGTATCGTCATTGATTGTTGCTCCCATAGCACATGGTGCATAAATATCTACGTCTAAACCGTAAATTTCATCCATTCCAACTACGGTAGCGCCAGTTTTTTCCGAAACCATTTTCAACCTGTCCTGGTTGATATCGGTAATAAAAACTTGAGCTCCTTCTTTTGTCAAATGTTCTACCAAGTACATTCCTACTTGACCAACTCCTTGAACAGATATTTTCTTACCAGCTAGCGAATCAGAACCATATGCCTTTTTTGCTGCTGCCTTTATGCCCACATAAACACCATAAGCAGTAACTGGAGAAGGATCTCCACTACCGCCCATTTCTACTGGCAAACCAGTTACGTGTTTGGTTTCCATACCGATATGTTCCATATCGCTGGTTTTCATGTTCATATCTTCAGCAGTAATATATTTACCTTGAAGGCTATCTACGAACTTCCCAAACCTGCGAAGAAATGCTTCATTCTTTAATTTAGTATGATCGCCAATAATTACAGCTTTCCCACCACCAAGGTTAAGCCCAGATATGGCTGCCTTGTATGTCATTCCTCTTGAAAGTCTTAATACATCTATAGCTGCCTCTTCTTCAGTTGCGTAGTCCCACATACGGGTTCCGCCTAGAGCTGGACCCAAGACTGTGTTGTGAATACCGATGATTGCTTTTAAACCAGTTGGTTCATCGTGGCAAAAAACCACTTGCTCATGGCCTAGCTTGGCAGCTTGCTCGAAAATTGAGATGCTTCCCACTTTTTCTGTTCCATTTACCTCTACCATTATTGTCAATATATAGTTTAAGTTATATTTGCCACATCCTTCGCTGATTTGGCCTTTTCTACTGGAGGGCAAAAGTAAGCGAAAAGTTGAAGAATTCTAAAGAATAACTGACGACAGGCAACCTTATTGTAACCTGTTCTGTTAAGCAAAACGTGAAAGAACTAAGCCACCTTAATAAATACCTACTCAAGTATAAGCTACTCCTTGTTTTAGGAATCATCTTTTTGATCGTATCTAACTACTTCGCCATTTGGCCTGCAAAAGTAGTGCGCTACGCAATCGATTACGTTACAGAGAGTTTTGCGCTTTATCATGTTTTTGAAGGCGGTAGCTTAGGTGGCATCCTTTTCACAAAGCTAGAAGTTGGCGTAATAATTCTAGGCACCATCATTTTGGTGATGGCCCTGCTCCGTGGTTTTTTCCTCTTTTTAGTTAGACAGACACTTATTGTTATGTCTAGAAAAATTGAATACGACTTAAAGAATGAAGTCTATGTTCAATACCAAAACCTTCCACTTAGCTTTTACAGAAAAAACAATACTGGCGACTTAATGAACCGAATTTCGGAAGATGTGAGCCGTGTTCGAATGTATTTGGGGCCAGGGATTATGTACGGCATTAACCTGCTTGTACTTTTCCCAATGGTAATTTATGAAATGCTAAAGGTGAATGCAGAACTCACTTTTTATGCGCTTTTGCCACTTCCTTTGCTTTCTGTAAGTATTTACTTCGTGAATAACGTGATCAACAAAAGATCGGAAGAAATTCAGCAGAGCCTTTCTAGCATGTCCACATTTACGCAAGAGGCTTTCTCTGGAATTCGTGTGATCAAGGCTTTTGTGCGCGAAAAAGATTCCGTTAAAAACTTCTTGAAAGAAAGCGAAAACTATAAGCACAAATCACTCAAACTTGTTTTCGTTAATTCTTTGTTCCATCCTTTAATTATGGCATTGATTGGCCTGAGCGTTATCCTCACCATTTATGTGGGCGGTAATCAAGTCATCGATGGAAAGATCAGTTACGGAAACATTGCTGAATTTGTGATTTATGTAAACATGCTCACTTGGCCAGTAACAGCTTTGGGCTGGATTACCAGTATTATCCAAATGGCGGCAGCATCACAAAAAAGGATCAATGAATTCTTGAAAGAGAAAAACGACATTGTTTCTGATAAGGACTTGGATGTTGAAGTGAAAGGAGATATTAAGTTCGAAAACGTGAGTTTCACTTATGCTGATTCTGGCATCAAAGCCCTCAGGAACATTAGTTTTGAAGTAAAGGCAGGAGAATCGATTGCCATTATAGGTACCACAGGTTCTGGAAAAAGTACGGTAGCCAACCTGATTGGGAGAATGTACGATGCTACCAATGGTGAAATATCTATTGACGGCCGTAGCATTAAAGATTACCGATTGTCGAAATTAAGATCTCAAACGGGTTATGTTCCGCAGGATGTTTTCCTTTTCAGCGACTCCATTGAAAGCAATATTGCCTTCGGTGCTGATAACATTTCTAAAGAAGACATTATTCAAGCCGCTAAGGATGCTGACTTGTATGACAACATCAAGGACTTCCCGAAAGGTTTTGAAACCATGCTGGGCGAACGTGGAATCACACTTTCAGGTGGGCAAAAACAAAGGGCTTCTATTGCGAGGGCTATTGTGCGGAACCCTAAAATATTGATTATGGATGATGCGCTTTCGGCCGTGGACACCAATACCGAAAACACGATTCTAAATAGCCTTCAACGCATAATGAAAGGAAGGACTTCGGTAATAATTTCTCACCGTGTTTCTTCCGCCAAACTCGCTGATAAAATCATTGTATTAGACGATGGCGAAATCATTGAGCAAGGCACCAACGAATCGTTGCTCGCCAAAAACGGAGTCTATAAAGAGCTTTACGATAAGCAACTACAGCAGGAAGAAGTGGATTGAACTAAGCCTTAAAAGACCTAATTCTTCACTGGCATATCAATCACCATCTCCTTTTCAGAAATGTATTTTTCGATAGTAAAGGCTTGAGTAGTCAGTCCTGTTTCTTCAGCCTTTTCTTTTAACCTTGCCTCAATCGTTTCCGGACCAGGAATCACTGCGTTATTGGCTAGAATAGTCGCGCGAATTGTTTGTTGTGCAGGCACTTTCACTAAGGTATAGCCCACAGGCAAATCAAGTGTATCAGCCGAGTTATTTAGTAAAACCCCAATAAATAGTTTGATCTCCTTTTTTGCTAAAGTAGTATCGTTGTAATGCAGGATGGTTAATTCACCATCAATAGTGCCTCCAATGGCAAAATCTTTGGCCTCAAAAAAGTAATCCTCAATTTCTTTGGCATCTGCTTGGCCTTGGAACATTCGACCCACCAAATGATAATCATTTACATTTTCAACCGTGAATTCCACAGAATTCAATCCGCCCAAATACACATAAGACGCTCCTCCACCAATCACTAAAATTGCTAAAGCAATTAAAATATACTTTTTCATACCTATATCGTTGTTACTTCCTTGTACTGCATTTTATACAAGTTGGCGTAGAATCCACCTTTGTCTAAAAGTTCTTGATGGCTACCAAC
>CAXBPM010000419.1:0-3485 GCA_963977345.1 uncultured Roseivirga sp. | reverse complement strand
AAAGGTCAGGATTTACAGATGGAATTACAACTTAGGGTTGATTATTAATGTTTGGCCAACATCGATTTCGCGAAGGGTGAAATATAGAGATCCCAGCTTTTCATCAAGGCCTTATTTTTGGTTAAAGTCTAATTCAGGCAGTTGAATTGAATCTCTCCTAAAGTTGATAGATTTACGTTCGGGTTCTTTTAAGTTATTAGACTTTAAAAAGGGAGTGGTTCCGTAGTAAAGACCCTTTGGGAGCATGGATTGAACGTTGTCAAATAAGCTTGCATAATATGTATTTGAGATAACAGAATCTTCGAAGTAAGCTTTCTTCAGGTGCTTGGTAATTTGATTATTAAACTCAATATCTTTACTATGCTTTACTGTTAGCCAAACCGCCATATTTGCTTTTTCATTGTTTTGAATACCGAGAGGCCAAGTTTCATTATATTTCAATAAAAGCAGAACCTTCTTCTGGTTTATATAATCGTTTCGAGCAACCATTCCCCATAAATCAAGCTCACGAGTCTTCATCATTCTATCTCGATATACTTGATCATCAAAATATATGTCCTCTAATATCTGATTGATAATAGAATCTGATGCGTTCTTCTCAAGGTTCTCGTTCAATTGCTGAATTATTACCCCAACACTGATTTTAAATTGCAAAGATTCACCTTGAAGCTGAAATAGATTACTGCCAAAAAAATCAGTATTATTCGACTGACTATCTTTTAATTCTTTTTGATCGCGACAGCTAGTAAGGAATAGTACTAGAATCGGTAGCGCTAATTTGGAAACCTCTTTAAACCTCATGCTTGTCAATATTCTTAAGGGCTTGTTCTAGCACACCCAAAATCTCGAGAGATGAGCTGCCAAAACGAACAATTGTTAAAGGTCACGATTCAAAAAAAGAATTACAAGCGAGGCTCTATTGTTAAATGGTTTGTATTGGAGGTTAAAATGGATGGGTTTTTAAGACAGCAAAGGTCTCCTTTCTTTTCCTGAGGCACAAAGGATCTAATTTCTCGACTGCTATACAGCTTCTAGATCCTTCCTCCGAAGTCTCGGAGTCAGGATGAAAAGCAGAGTGCGTAGAATTGCCTAACACTGTTAATTATGACTGTTGAAGTAAGAAAAATTAATCAAATCACATCCCCTTCAATTCATAAGTACCCATAATGGCGAGGTGATCTGAGGTGATTTTGACGGAATCCAAAGAACGACAGCCGATACCCTTGGAATGGAAGATATAGTCAATCGGGATTTGAGCTAAATAAGGGTTCCAAGCAGGAAAAGTTGGCGTCAGCTTTTTGCGGCTGTCTTGTAATTCGGTAGTCGATTTGAAATTCTTCAATCGGTTGTCCCAAGGCACAGTGTTGAAATCGCCAAGCACCAGAAACTCACCTTTCTTTTCACTGATGTATTCCTTGGCGATATTCAAGTGTTCGTTGCGCGAATTCCACTTTAATCGAGTGGTTGGCGAACGTGTATGCAAGGCCAAAAAGTTGATTTCCTCTTCATGCATTTTCACCTTTCCGATGATATTGGTCGTGCCTGCCCATTCCACGATTTCAGTATCTATTAATGGATGTTTGCTGAACACCGCAATCCCTTGGCTGGCATCGTCATTACTCACCACTTTGGAAAACGGATACTCATGCGCTAGTCCTTTCTTTAATTCGGTGGCCCATTCGGCACTTACTTCTTGAAAGGAAACAAAATCGGGTGATAGCTGAATCACTCGATCAATCGTGCTTTCATAGGCTTCGTTGGTAGCCAACACATTAAATTGAAGCACGGTCATCTGCTCTTTTCCTTGGTTGATTTGATAGCCCAGACCAATGGGGCTATTGATCTTAATCAACAGCAACAGATAAATAGAAAAGTTGATGCCCGCCAAGCGGTAATGGTGCTTAACAATCCAGAATATACTCAACAGGCCATAGACCAACATGGCCTGAAACAAGAAGGATTGAAACAGGGTAAGTGTAAAAGTATACGTTGGGATCAGCAGCAAAAGCGCAGGCAATAGCAGCACAGCCGCCAAAGCCCTTTCCTTATTTTTAGGCTGACGCATGAGGCAGTACATTCTGAGTAAGAAAAGCCCGATACGGATTAATATTTTGAGTTTATATTTATTCATTAATATTCAATTTAAAAGTACTTTGTATTTCAAAGTGATGGGGTAAAAAAATATTACCCTCTACCTGTCTGTTCTTTAATTAAAGCCTCTAACGCATCGATATGCGCCATAAAGGCCACCTTGCCAGCTTTCGTGGCCACGTATTTCGTATTGGGTTTTCTGCCCACAAATGATTTTTGCACTTCTATATATTCTTCTTTTTCCAAAGCCTTTAAATGGCTGGCCAAGTTACCATCCGTTACTTCCAGTATTTCTTTCAGGCGGTTAAAGTCCATCTCTTCGCCTGCAATCAATGCCGACATGATGCCCAACCTCACCCTGTTTTCAAAGGCCTTATTTAATGAATGTATGTTAACTTTCAACGTTCGTATTTAAAGTACATTACCGCACCGTATACAATGTGCATCACCCCAAAACCCAAGGCCCAAATAAGCAAGCCATAACCGGGGCTAAGACAAGCCAAAAGCCCAAGACCTGCTTGAATAATGCCCAAATAGCGAATATCTCTAAAGGTATATTTGCTGGCGTTAATCAATGCCATACCGTAAAAGATAAGCGTGGCAGGAGCCATGAGCGAAATAAAGCCACGAGTATACAGAATGATCACGAAAAGGCCACCGATTACCAGCGGAATCATCAGGTTAAGAATTACTCTTTTGGCACTGTCATCCCATGTTTTAACACCATGCTTCTTTGCTTTTTTAGTAGTGAAGTACACACCTGTGCCCACTGCCAAAACAAATACGGCCACTAAATCTACAATTAGCCAAGTCAGGTTTTCTGACACTTGGCGCTGGCTGAGCAGGTCATTGTACAGCACAGTCCCGCTGTTATAAATCAGTTTATTGGCTATGAATGCGCCAATCAACGCATAAATTCCAGCCAAAACTCCCGTTAGCCCACTCAACGAAATAAACCGTGAGGATTTCTCCATAATGGAGCGAATCTCGGAGATGTCTTTCAAGTAATCCTTTTCCATATTAAAAGTACTTTGAGATGCAAAGTAAATGATTTGTTTTGATGGTGCAATATTATTCGAAGAAAAAACCTTCGCCTTCTACCAATTCAACACCTCTACTAAATTGAATATTATATGTATAATTGTCGAGTGAGATAGATCGATTCTATGTTAGAAAATGATTATACAAGCAATTCGAATTAAGTGAGTCAATTAAACCACACGGATGAACACAAGAAAATTATTAGGATTTGTTTTTTTAATACTAGGCTTGGCCAGCCTGCTCACTATTGTTCTAATGCCAAAAAATGAATCGACTGCTGTCTACTTTACGCTTGCCTATATCATTCCTCCATTTTGCCTCATTGTGAGTTACTTTGCCTTTAAAAGAAAGAC
>CAXBPM010000418.1:0-3503 GCA_963977345.1 uncultured Roseivirga sp. | reverse complement strand
TTTGCATAATTATAGAAACGCTCTGATTTAATGGTTGGATCGATGCCTGCTTGCAACCATTTTTTCTGCGTGGCCACACCAGCAGGGCAGGTGTTGGTATGACATGATAAAGCTTGAATACAGCCAATGGAAAGCATGGCTTCTCTCGCTAGATTGATCAAATCTGCACCCATACTAAAGGCCATCAATGCACTAGAAGGGAAACCCAATTTACCCGAAGCGATAAATACCACGCGGTCCGTCAGGTTCTTTCTTTGAAAGATTTGATACACTTGTGCAAAAGCAAAAACAAAAGGTAATGCCACGTGATTGGCAAAGGCTGGAGGGGCAGCACCCGTTCCGCCTTCACCACCATCGATGGTGATAAAATCGGGGCCAATATTACGTTCTACCATCAGGTCGGTGAGTTGTTCCCACATTTCCAGTTTTCCTACAGCAGATTTAAACCCAACAGGCAAGCCTGTGTTGTTGGCGATGTCTTCAATGAAATCAAGCAATTCAGGAATATTAGAAAAAGCGGTGTGGCTTGACGGAGAAATTACATCTTGCCCCATAGGCACGTGTCTGATTTCTGAAATTTCTTTGGTGATTTTTGAAGCGGGCAAAACACCTCCTTTTCCAGGCTTGGCGCCTTGAGAGAGCTTAACTTCAATGGCCCTGATGTAATCAAAGTCGTTCACCAATTTCACCATTTTGTCCATATCGAAATTGCCTTCTGGCGTTCTAACTCCGAAGTAACCAGTACCAAACTGGAAGACGATATCTGCTCCATGTTGATGATGATAAGACAAAGAGCCTTCACCGGTATTATGATAACAACCCGCTTTTTTTGCGCCTTTGTTCAATGATTCAATGGCTTTGGCAGATAAAGAGCCAAAACTCATGGCCGAAATGTTGACGATGGATTTAGGGCGAAATAGTCTCTTTCTTTTGTTGTATTGGCCCATCACTTTGGCGCAGGGAATCAAATCGATGTGAGTTCTATTTGGGTGATTGGGCGCTGGATTGTAAGGCAGCATGGTTGGGTTAATAAACACATAACCAGGAGAGGCCTGATCTTGGTCTGATCCAAAGCCAGAATAGTTATTCTGCTTTTTCGAAGAGGCATATACCCATGAGCGCTGACTTCTGTTGAAGGGAAGTTCTTCGCGGTTATTCGCTACTATATATTGTCTTAGCTCTGGCCCAATTTTTTCCAACATATATCGAATATGCCCGACTATTGGAAAGTTATGCGTGATGGTGTGCTTACGCTGAATAATATCCCTTAAGAAAAGAATGAACAAGAAAAATAAAACCCAGCCCCACCAAGGAACTGCTGCTAGAAACGATTGAATTGACTCCATAATCACAATTAAGTGGATTTTAGCCAAAGTAGTATTTCTTTATCAGCATTTAAATTTAAGTGAAAGCGCTTTATAGCCTAAATGAAAGGGAATCGGGGTTTGTGAGAATAAAAAAGAGGGGAGAATGTCGTGCAAATTACCCCCTCTGTAATCTTTAATAAGTACGGATTACTCTGCCTGAACCCGATATTTTAGCATCGATTAGTGGATCTCCTTTATAATAGACATCGCCCGATCCGGAAATTTTGATCGCAAGATTATTCATTGCCGTCACTTTAATATTTCCAGAACCCGAAAGGCTAGCGTCAACGACTTTTGCGTTTAAGGCATAAGAATTAATGTCTCCAGAACCCGAAACTGAAGCCGTAAGGCTGTCAACCATTCCGCAGAGGTTGATTTTTCCAGAGCCACTGATCTTTAGATTCAGGTTGTCTAGGTCCAAACAATTCTCGCTTTCAATATCTCCTGAACCAGTCAAAGTAATGTTTTGGAAGTCGGGAGCTGAAATGTAGACCTTCAACCTTCTGGCCCTTTTTATATTGTGATTGCTTTTAATAATAAGCTCTCCATTGCTCACATAGGTATCTACAATCGAAAGTAGGTTTTCGTGTGTTTCAACTCTGAGCGATTGCTCATCGTCTTGTAATAAGTAAACGTCTGCTTCAATCTGAAGTCTTACTGAGTGAAAATCATCCACCACGCGTGATTCGTTAATGATCGGGCCATTTCCTGTGATGTCATCTAGGGAACAACCCGAAAGGGCTAAAATTGCAAAAGGCATTAAGAGTAAATGTTGCTGTTTCATATTTTTGAGTTTATTGTACCCTTGTGACGGTTGAACTTAACATCACACGTATGGAAAAGGAATCTTTTTTCAGCGCCATGAAATGATGAACTAAGAACCTTGATTTTCGCGGCAAATAATGAGCGAAACACTATCTTCGCGCAGTGAACTACCAACAGACACTCGACTATTTGTTTTCATCTTTACCCATGTATCAGAGGGTAGGGAACGTGGCTTTTAAGAAAGACCTGACCAATACATTGAAACTTTGCGAGGCCGTGAACAACCCTCAACATAAGTTTAAGTCCATTCATGTGGCGGGTACCAATGGGAAGGGAAGTTCTTCTCACATGTTGGCCTCTATTTTTCAATCGGCTGGTTATAAAGTAGGGCTGTATACCAGTCCGCATTTAAAGAGTTTTACGGAAAGAATCAGAATCAACGGACTGCCCATTCCTGAGCAGAATGTGGTTGATTTTGTGGCAAGAATTCAACCAACTATAGATGAAATTCATCCCTCATTTTTCGAAATGACGGTGGCCATGGCTTTCGATTACTTTGCCGAAGCGCAAGTAGACATCGCTATCATCGAAGTAGGTTTAGGCGGAAGGTTGGACTCCACAAATATCATTACTCCGGAACTTTCACTGATCACCAATATTGGGTTTGATCATATGGATATGTTAGGCAATACCTTACAAGAAATTGCTTTTGAGAAGGCTGGAGTCATAAAACGAAATATTCCTGCGATCATAGGAGAGTCCCAAAATGAAACAACTCCTGTTTTCGAGAGCAAGGCCAAAGAGATGAATTCCGAGTTGATATTTGCGGATCAAGAGCGCTTGAATACAGCCAATTACTCGCTTGACTTGCCTGGTACCTACCAAGCGAAAAACATCAAAGGTGTATTGGCCGCGGTCAATGTGTTAAGAAGTAAGGGCTGGAAGATTTCCGAAGAAGCTTTGATCCACGGACTGGCCAATGTTAGCACTCAGACAGGCCTAAAAGGCAGGTGGCAAGTTCTTGCTGAAGCGCCATTGACCGTTTGCGACACGGGTCATAACAAAGAGGCTTTTGATTATATCATTCCACAAATAGAATCTTGTCCTTTTGAAAAACTGTACATGGTTTTAGGCTTTGTTAACGATAAAAAACTTGACACCTTGATTCCACGCTTGCCTGCTCAGGCTGAATTCATTTTCTGTGAAGCCAAAGTTCCAAGGGCCATGAAGCTAGAGCGGATTCAAGAATTGACAGCACCTTTTAACCTAAAAGCAGATTTTGTACAGGATGTAAATGAATCTATTGCTTTGGCCATGTCAAAAGCCACGAAAAATGACATGATTTATATTGGAGGTAGTACCTTTGTGGTG
>CAXBPM010000417.1:0-3516 GCA_963977345.1 uncultured Roseivirga sp. | reverse complement strand
TAAACACTAAACACTAAACATTAAAGAGTTAAGATGTTATCAATAAAGAATTTACACGCCAGAATTGAAGAAAAGGAAATCCTTAGAGGGATCAACCTAGAGATCAAACCAGGTGAAGTACACGCAATCATGGGCCCTAACGGTTCTGGAAAAAGTACTTTGGCTTCTGTGCTTGCTGGACGAGAAGATTACGAAGTGACTGAAGGATCAGTAGAGTTTTTAGGCAAAGATTTGCTTGAAATGGAAGCTGATTTTCGCGCAAGAGAAGGTCTTTTCTTGGCTTTCCAGTATCCAATCGAGATACCTGGTGTAAGCACGACCAACTTTATGAAAACGGCTGTCAATCAAATCAGAGAACATCATGGAGAAAAAGCACTCGATGCGGTTTCTTTCTTGAAACTGATGAAAGAGAAAATGAAGTTGGTTGAAATCGACCAAGCTTTATTGAGCCGTTCATTAAATGAAGGTTTCTCTGGCGGAGAAAAGAAAAGAAACGAGATCTTCCAAATGGCGATGCTTGAGCCAAAGCTGGCCATTCTTGACGAAACCGATTCAGGTCTTGATATCGATGCACTTAAAGTTGTAGCACACGGTGTTAACACCCTGAAAAACAAAGATAACGCCACTATCGTGGTAACTCACTACCAAAGACTTTTGGATTACATCATTCCTGATTTTGTACACGTTCTTTATAATGGAAGAATAGTGAAGTCAGGTACGAAAGAATTAGCCTTAGAGCTAGAAGCCAGAGGTTACGATTGGATTAAGGAAGAAGCAGACGCAACCGCTTAAGCAGATATTTTATGGAAATAATTGCAGGACAATCGATCTTAAATTCGCTTGAAACTCAATTTGAGGCGTTTGAAAAAAGCTTGAATGGTCAAAGTCAATCAGCAGCACATGCTGTTAGAAAAGAGGCTTTCACTAGCTTGATGAACTCTGGCTTTCCTGGCCCTAAAAGCGAGGAATACAAATTCACCAACTTTACCAAAGCTGTTGAAAAGAACTTTGAGTTGAACGCAGCAAATGCTGATTTTGGTTTAAGTGACGCTCTGGTTTCGGCTACTCAAATCCAAGGATTGGACGCGCATAAAATCGTGTTCTTAAACGGGATTTATTCAAGCGATCTTTCTGACAATATTCAAGTAGAAGGTTTAAAAGTTGAATCGCTTGCTGAAGGGTTTAAAGCTAATTCAGCATTATCTCAAGCTAATTTTGGCAAAAAGGCCAAGTTCGCAGAGGATGCTTTTGTAGCCTTGAATACTGCTTTCAGTCAGCATGGTGTAACGATTGAAATCGCGGATAAAGCGGTAATCGAAAAGCCAATTGTACTTTACTTTATTGGCGATAGCTCAAAAGCTGAACTTTCATACCATATCAGAAATATTGTTGTGGCAGGTAAGTTCTCTCAAGCTACCATTATTGAAAAATTCGATACCGTTGGTGAACACAAGAGTTTTACAACTTCTGTAAACGAAATCAGTGTAAGCGAAAGTGCTCATCTTCGTTTTTTCAAAATTGAAAACGACACAGAACAAGCTTATCATATTTCAAATATTCATGCTTCACAAGGAGCGAACAGCAATTTCAAATCCTTTACCTTCTCGCTCAATGGAGCGATGATTCGAAATAACCTGAATGTAAAACTTCAGGCCGAAGGAATTGAAACCTACATGAATGGCCTCTATTTATTAGATGGGAAAACGCATGTAGACAACCATACCGTTGCTGATCACATGATGCCGAATTGCTATTCAAACGAATTGTATAAAGGCATAATGGATGGCAGTTCGAAAGGTGTTTTCAATGGGAAAATATTTGTTCGTCCTGACGCACAAAAAACCAACGCCTTCCAGTCGAATAAGAATATTCTGATTTCCGACAAGGCAACAGTAAATACCAAGCCTCAGTTAGAGATCTGGGCAGACGATGTCTCTTGTTCGCATGGTTGTACTACTGGCCAATTGGACATGGACGCCCTCTTCTACCTACGAGCGAGAGGAATCCCAAGAGATAAAGCACTTGCAATTCTATTGAAGGCTTTCGCAAACGATGTATTAGAAACCGTTGAAAACGAAGCTATCAAAGAATATCTCGCTGCGATTATAGAAACAAGGTTGGAAAAATAAACCATGGCTCAGACTTTGGAAAAACACACATTGGACATTCAGAAAATCAGGGCACAATTCCCAGTACTTCATCAAGAAGTTAACGGTAAGCCTTTGATTTATTTCGATAATGCGGCCACAAATCAAAAGCCTAAAAGGGTGATTGACGCTTTGGTGAAGTATTACGAACATGACAATGCGAACATCCACAGAGGAGCGCATGCCTTGGCTGCTCGTGCCACTGAAGCATTTGAAAACACACGCGTTTCGGTGCAGAAGTTTATCAATGCGAATGAGCCGGAAGAGATCATTTTCACAAAAGGCACTTCTGAAAGTATAAACCTAGTCGCCTCAAGCTGGGGTAGAAAATTTCTGAACCCAGGAGACGAAGTCTTGATTTCGACACTAGAGCATCACTCCAACATAGTGCCTTGGCAAATGATTTGCGAAGAGCGCGGAGCAGAACTCAAGGTAATGCCCATCAACGAAGCTGGTGAAATTGTTATTGAAGCACTTGACGAGTTGATTACCGAGAAAACCAAAATGGTCGCATTTAACCATGCCTCCAATTCTTTGGGTACCATCAACCCAGTAAAATACATCATCGACAAAGCGCACACAGTGGGTGCCAAAGTGTTGGTGGATGGCGCACAAGCCTCATCCCACCTCGCTGTTGATGTTCAAGCATTGAATGCCGACTTCTATGCTTTTTCTGCCCACAAAATGTATGGCCCAACAGGTTTGGGTGTGCTCTACGGAAAACGAGATATCCTCGAAAAAACCCCTCCTTATCAAGGCGGTGGAGAAATGATCAAGGAAGTGAGTTTTGGTAAAACGACTTACAACGATATTCCTTACAAATTCGAAGCAGGCACTCCCGACATTGCCAATGTAATCGCTTTCAACGAAGCCATTCTTTTCATTAATGAATTGGGCAAAGAGAACATTGCCGCTTACGAAAATGAGCTATTGGCTTATGCTACAGATTTAATCACCCAAATAGAAGGTGTAAGACTTATTGGAACAGCCAAAGAAAAAGTGAGCGTACTTTCCTTTGAAGTTGAAGGAATTCATCACTTCGATTTGGGTATGTGGCTCGATGCTAAGGGTGTTGCTGTGAGAACAGGCCACCATTGTACTCAGCCATTGATGGATCATTATTGTATTGAAGGAACTGTTCGTGCGTCATTCTCTGTTTACAACACGATTGAAGAAATAGATGCATTTATTGAAGCCTTAAAAAGCACAATCGGCAAATTCAAGAAATGAGCGAAACCATAAACGATATTCAAAACGAGATCATCGAAGAGTTCTCAATGTTGGATTCCGACATGGAAATGACCATTGAATATGTTATGGAATTGGGACAGCAACTGCCAGAAATGGCTGAAGCACTCAAAAACGAAGA
>CAXBPM010000416.1:0-3519 GCA_963977345.1 uncultured Roseivirga sp. | reverse complement strand
TGAAATTTGATAACCCTAACCGTGACCTTATTTCAGGAATGACGGTTTCTATGCGCGTAATCAACCAAGATTATGGTCAGCAAGTAATTATTCCTTACAAAGCGGTAACCGAGCAAATGGGCGAATACTTTGTCTATATCATCGACAATGAAAATACGGTAAGTCAGCGCAAGTTAGAATTGGGTAGTCTACTAGGCGCAAACATAGCGGTGCGCAGTGGATTAAAGCCGGGAGAGAAAATTGTTTTTGAAGGAATTCAGAAACTGAGACAGGGTGCCAAAGTAGCACCTGAAATGCTTCCTTCTCAATTGTAATATCAATTCCATCTTCAAAAATTAAAAGAATGATATCACAAACTTTTATAAAACGACCAGTCATGGCAATGGTAATTTCCATTGTGATTGTGCTGGTAGGGGCGTTGGCGGCACTCAACTTGCCGGTTACGCAATACCCTGATATTACGCCACCAGTGGTTTCTGTTTCGGCCAATTATACTGGCGCAGATGCTAAAACGGTGGAGCAAACGGTAGCGACACCTATCGAAACTCAGATTAACGGTACTCCAGGCATGGCTTACATTAGCTCGAACAACACGAGTACCGGCCAGATGCAAATGAACGTGACCTTCGAAGTAGGCACTGATATTGATATTGCCACTTTAGATGTGCAAAACCGCGTGAGTATTGCCGAACCAACTTTGCCGGAAGCGGTGCAGCGTTTGGGAGTTACAGTAAGAAAACGTAACCCAAGTATCATGATGGTGATTGGGCTGTATTCACCTGAGGGTTCTCACAATACTAGTTTTCTTTCTAACTACGCCAACATCTATGTGCGCGATGCACTGTTGAGGGTAAAAGGGGTAGGAGACATCGTTTCCATAGGCCAAGATTTCAGTATGAGAATTTGGTTGAAACCCGACAAACTCGCACAATATGGAATTTCTTCTTCGGAAGTAACGGCTGCCATCAGAGAGCAAAACTTACAAGTAGCTGCTGGAACTGTGGGTGGAATGCCGCAGTATCAATCGCAGGCATTCGAATACCCAATTACTGTAAATGGTAAACTGGAAAATGAAGCAGAGTTCGAAGACATTGTCTTGAGAACTGGTGTTGATGGTTCTTTGGTGTATTTAAAAGATGTCGCCAGAGTAGAATTAGGTCAGTTCAGTTATGGTCGTCAGTCGATTATCAACCAGAAAGACGCTACTATTTTATTGGTGTATCAAGCACCAGGCAGTAACGCTATAGATACTGCTGAAGGAATTTATGAAGCCATGGATGATCTTAAGACGGCTTTCCCTGCCGACATGGATTATATAGTGCCTTACGAAGGCGTTTCGGTGGTAGAAGTATCGATTAACGAAGTGTTGACCACTTTTGCTGAGGCATTACTTTTGGTGATTGTGGTAGTGTTCCTCTTTCTGCAAAGCTGGAGGGCTACTTTAGTGCCGATTCTTGCGATTCCAGTTTCTATTATTGGAACCTTTATTTTCTTTGTGCCGCTAGGATTTACCATCAACACATTGACCATGTTCGGTTTCGTGCTGGCCATTGGTATTGTGGTAGATGATGCCATTGTGGTGGTGGAAGCTGCGCAGCATTACATCGATCGTTATAAACTTTCGGCCAAAGAGGCGACTATGCGTGCCATGAAAGACATTACGGCTCCAGTAATTGCTATTGCTTTGATTTTGGCTGCGGTATTTATTCCAGTAGGCTTTATTCCGGGTATTGTAGGTAGAATGTACCAGCAATTTGCCATCACGATTGCCATTTCCGTATTGATTTCGGCCTTTGTAGCCTTAACACTTACTCCGGCATTGTGTAGTTTATTATTGCGTCCCTCTAAGGTGAATGAAAATGGAAAAGGCATTAATAAGTTCTTTTTCAAATTCAACAACTGGTTCGAAAGAGTAACTTCTTCTTACTCAAATGGAGTGAAGAAAAGCATCAAGGGAGCTCCATTAGTGTTGATTTTATTGGCCTGTATTTTCGCAGGAACCATCGGTTTGTTCCAGTCAAAACCTACTGGTTTTATCCCTACTGAAGACGAAGGTCGTTTGTTCATTTCATTGGAATTACCACAGGGCGCTTCTAGTGCTCGAACAAGAGCGGTAATGGATGAAATGGCGCAAATCATAAAGGACACTAAAGGCATTAATAATGCTACAGGTATTGGTGGATTGAATGCGATTAACTTCTCATTTAAACCTAACTCTGGTACTTTCTTCCTTCAAATGGATCCTTGGTCAGAAAGAAAAGAACCTTCACAGCAGTTGTTTGGCCTTATCGGTCAGTTAACTCAGAAATTTGCGGTGATTAAAGAAGCCAATATTGTAGTAATTCCACCGCCAGCCATTCCTGGTTTGGGCCAAACGGGTGGTTTCAGTTTTATGTTAGAACAAAAAGCCGGTGGCGATATCAAAGAATTGGAACAGGTGATGGGACAGTTCTTAATGGCTGCCAATCAAAGGCCTGAAATTGCCATGGCTTATAGTTTTTTTACCGCAAAAACACCGGGTTACAATGTTGATGTAGACCGTGAAAAAGCGAAGAAACTCGGGGTGAACATATCCGATGTATTTGCGACCATGTCCAATTATATGGGAAGTAGTTACATCAACGATTTCACGCGTTACGGAAGAAACTTTAGGGTAGTCGCTCAAGCAGATACTTCGTACCGAACTAGAATTGAAGATTTGGATCAGTTTTATGTGCAAAGTCGACAAGGCGGAGCGGTACCGTTGAGTGCTTTAATCAGTTACAAAGTGGTAGAAAACGCACCAGTGATTTCTCACTACAACCTTTTCCGTTCTTTAGAAATTAACGGAAACACTGCACCAGGCTATAGTTCGGGTCAAGGCTTGGCTGCTTTAGAAGAAGTGGCTGCTCAAGTGCTTCCCGCAGGTTATGGTTATGATTTCTCAGGAATGAGTAAGGAGGAACTTTCATCAGGCAATAGCACCATTATGATTTTTACTTTGGCAATTGTCTTGGTGTCCTTGTTATTGGCTGCCCTTTATGAAAGTTGGTCAGTACCTTTCTCGGTGCTTTTGGCTTTGCCATTGGGTGCTTTTGGAGCCATTGTAGCGCTTACTTTCTTGCCCAAATTGGACAATAACGTTTATGCTCAAATTGGTTTGATTACGTTGATTGGTTTGGCGGCAAAAAACGCCATTCTGATTGTGGAATTTGCCAAAGACCGAGTGGATAGAGGGGTGCCATTAGTGGCGGCTACTTTAGATGCAGTGAGACTGAGATTACGTCCGATTATCATGACATCGTTGGCCTTTATTCTGGGTGTTGTGCCTTTAGCAATGGCCCATGGTGCAGGAGCGGTAGCACGTCAAACCATTGGTTGGACAGTAATTGGAGGGATGCTTTCTGCTACATTCTTGGCCATTTTCTTTGTGCCAGTATTGTATGTAGTGATCACAAGAATTGCTTACGGTAAAAGGCAATTGGCCGAACTAGAAGCCAATTATGTCCCCGAAGCCGAATAGAAAATAGTTGTTAGTTG
>CAXBPM010000415.1:0-3520 GCA_963977345.1 uncultured Roseivirga sp. | reverse complement strand
CCATACCGGGCGAAGATCCACTTTATACCGTTTTTGATTGGCATTTTGATGATGGCGCAATGGCTACTGGTGAAGAAGTAAATCATACCTATACCACGTCAGGTGATTATGTCATCAGAGTAATTGCTTCTAATGGGGAAGGCAGCTGTGGTAATTCTGAAGTTTTCATCAAACAGATCACCATTTTAGAAGTGGAGGCCACCGAAATTATAGGCCCACAGTCGGTTTGCCCAGATGTTCAGTTGATTGATTATACTGTGGTAGGTGCAGATGACAATACATATGAATGGGTTATTTCTGCCGATGGTCAAATTACCAGCGGACAAGGCACTGATCAGATTCAGGTTTCTTGGGGAGCACCAAATGAAAATGCATTCTTGAAAGTAGTACCAAGAAATGCCTTTGGTTGTGTTGGGGATACACTAGAAATTCCGGTAAAAATCAATAAAGAACTTGCTCCACCACTACCTATAGGCAAGTCAGAGGTTTGTTTTACAGAATTTCAAGAGGTTACTTATTCTACACCTCAAACTACTGGTTCGATTTATACTTGGGAAGTGGATGGAGGAACCTTTGTCAATGGTATAAACACAGGAAACGAAGTAAAAGTCAAGTGGAATGGGGTTGGGACTAATAGAAAAATTAGGTTCTTAGAATCGAATCCTTTAGTAGTCGATTGTGATGGATATTCTGATTATTTGCCTGTTATCGTTTATTCAGAGATTAAACCTGTAGCGAACATTACTCATATTTCGTGCTTTGGATTGACCAATGGTGTAATTGGGCTTACTGTATCCGGAGGTAAACCAGGGAACTACACAGCAACCTGGGACAATGGAATGACAGGCCTTTCGATTTCTGGACTTGCTGCTGGTAATTATGAGGCTACCATTACCGATGCTGCTGGTTGCCAGATTGTTAAAACTTACACCATTACAGAACCAACTCGCTTAGTCGTTACTGATGGGCCTGTTCTGCCAGTAAGGTGTTTTTCAGAAACGAATGGAAGTATAGCTTTAAACATCACTGGTGGAACGCCAAATGCACAAGGGAAATACTCGATTAAAGTGGTCGGGGTTAATTTTGATAAAACCTATAGTGAGCCAGTTATTACTAATTTACCGGCAGGTGGGTATGCGGTTACCGTTACCGATGCCAACGGTTGTAAAGTTTCTAGAAGCTACACCATAAACGAACCTCCCGCTTTAGAACCTTTCTTGGAGTCTTTCCTCAATCTCCCTATTTGTCCGCAAGCCACGAACGGAACAACTTATATTGAGGCCAAGGGAGGAACACCAGATTATCAGTTCTATTGGAGCAACAAGCCAAATGTTGACTCTCAAGAAGGAAGTGATTTCTCACAAGGAGCTTATTCTCTCACGATTGTAGATGCCAGCGGTTGCGAAAGAGTAATGGACTTTGATGTGGAGGAGCGTTTTCCTAAAATATTTATTCCAAATGCCTTTAGCCCCAATAATGATGGTGTCAATGATGAGTTTAAACCCGTAACCGACTGTGATCTTCAATACAGCATGCAAATCTTCAACAAGTGGGGAGAAATCATCTTCTCTACAGAAGACATTACCAAAGGCTGGGATGGAAGATTTAAAGGAACAAAAGTTCAAGACGGGCAGTACAGTTACATTGTTTTCTATGCGGGGGCTTTAAATGGAGTAAGCTTCGAAGAAACCAGACGAGGTACATTGAAAGTTTTTCGCTAGACTTCCTTACCAAATCAAAGCCTTTCCTTAATTTCAGCATTGGACTGAAAACTTATTATTTTGGCATTAACGGTTTATAAATCTTCCGCAGGTTCGGGTAAAACCTTTACGCTCGTAAAGGAATATGTCAAGTTGCTGATTAAAAGGCCACAAGACTTCAAGCACATCTTGGCCATCACTTTCACCAACAAGGCTACGGAAGAAATGAAAACCCGTATTCTCAAGGCTTTGGAAGATATGGGAGCGGGCAAGGAAACGCAGCTGTTCAAAATATTAGTCACCGAATTGGCCGCAGAGCTAACTCCACTAAACATTCAACAAAGGGCCGAAGAAGCCTATGACCTGATCATTCATAATTATGGTCGGTTTGAAGTATCCACCATCGACAGTTTCTTTTCTAGGGTGCTCAAGTCCTTCGCCAGAGAATTAGATCTGCCCCTCAGTTATGAAGTAGAAATGAATACTTCGATGGCCTTGCAAGAAGCCATGAATGAGCTTTTTAAAAGCTTGGACGACAATAAAGAAGTGCGGCAATGGCTTACTCAATATGCCAAAGAGCAAATTGAAAGTGATAAATCATGGAATGTAGATCAGCAGATCGAAAAGCTTGGCGGTAACCTCTTCAGAGAGTCTTTTCAAGATGGCTTCAGTGGGCTAAACCTCACTTTTGATCAACTGAAAGCTATCATTGAATCGCTAAGATCAGACATCAAGTCTTTTGAGTCCGCCTACAAGTCAATAGGCAATCAGGCGTTGGATGCCCTTGAGAAAAACGGTTTGACAATAGCGGATTTTCACTATGCTGGAAGCGGGGCCATGGCGGCATTTAATGCCATGCTAAAGCTTCAAACGGATATTGATGAGAAAAAGCGCTTTTTACAGACGCTCAATGGCGATATGCCTTGGGGAGCAAAAAAGAGTTCCAATTTCGATCAGGCCAATGAGCTGGGAGAAAACTTGCTCCACCAGCTAGGAACGGAAGCCCTTGACTTGATTGAAAACAGGTTATTTGACTACAATACTGCCAAAGCCATTCTGAAAAATGTTTATGCCTTTGGTTTGCTGGAAGAACTGAATAAGTATTTAAAAGAATACCGCGATGAACACAACGTGATGCTCATTTCGGACACGAACATCATTCTCAAAGACATTCTAGAACAAGCCGATGCACCTTTCATCTTCGAAAAGCTCGGTAGCTTCTACAAACATATCATGATCGATGAGTTTCAGGATACTTCTAATTTTCAGTGGAGTAATTTAAAACCTTTGATCATTAACGCCCTTTCAGAAGATAATGAAGTGCTGATTGTTGGGGATGTGAAACAATCGATTTACCGTTTCAGAGGTGGGAACATGCGTTTGCTACTCTCCCAAGTGAAGGAGGAGTTAGGTGCTTTTTATCCTAAAGAAGCTGATCAGGTGTTGAATGACAACTGGCGAAGTTTAAGCAGTATCGTCAACTTCAATAACGCCTTGTTTGGAAAACTGCCGGAAGCATTCGGTAAAAATGAGGTCTTGCACGACACCGCTTTATTCACCCAAGCTTATGAAAACCACGAACAACAAATACAGGGGGGAGAAGGGGGCTATGTGCAAATGCGTTATTATTCATCCGATGGCGAAGATGAAAAATGGCAAGCACAGTCCGTTAATGACCTGCTAATTCAAATTAGAGAAAATCAACAAAAAGGCTTTTCACTGAGCGATATGCTTGTTTTGGTGAACAGGAACAAAGAAATCTCAGAAATTGCCAATGCCTTTCTGAACGAGAAAATTCCTTTCATCAATGGCGAATCGCT
>CAXBPM010000414.1:0-3531 GCA_963977345.1 uncultured Roseivirga sp. | reverse complement strand
GACCTGACAGGTTTCAAAAACCTGTCAGGTCTTAAAATGGTTTCGTTATTCTATAAAACTTCACACTCCCCTTTTCCTCAATTAAATCAGACCTTAAGTGATTTTGGGTCTTGGTGAGTATTCCAAAAAGTGATTAAATCAATTCTATTGGCTGACTTTGACACACTATAAAACAAAGTAATGTGCTTATTTATAACGCACTTATAAACCTGATCAGACTTTCTATAGACAGGATACAACTTAGGATTTTGCCGAATTGAATTTACTACTTCATCAATTCGATCAAGGAAATTATTAATGGTTAATACATCCCATTCCTTGCTCAAATAGTCAAGGTTTTCGTTCAATGTGAACTTAGCTTCAGTTGTCCATTTAACAACGAAATTCATGAGCCATACTTAGCCCTCATTTCGGACATTACATTCTCGTGGTCATGGACTTCATTGGACTTGGATTGTTCAACCCCTTTATCAATAGAGTTTTCCAATAATTCGTCCCTCTCCTCCAGTGCATTTTGCAGAAAAGCATTTACACGAGAAACAATAGTAGCATCCTGCAATTGTATCAGTCGCTCTATTAAATGAAGTTTCTCTGTTTTAATATCCATAGTACAAAGTAACGAATTACAGCAAAAAAGTATAGCCCTTACTTAGTAGGAAAATGGTTGTTGCTTTATTTTCCAGGCTTTGAATCACTCCAAAAACCGAACTGAAGAATAAAGTGCTAGAGATTAGAGGGTGACCTAAAATTATTCGAAACAGACCTGACAGGTTTCAAAAACCTGTCAGGTCTTAAAGTGGTTTTGTTATTCTATAAAACTTCACTCTCCCCTTTTCCTCAATTAAATCGAGGCGCCATTGCTTTTCAGCAACGGCTTTTTTAAAGGCGGTAAAGTTAGCGGAATCGTTATACTCTTCATTGAAGTAGGCTTCATTGAGCAGAACATAATCACCAACTTCGATTTGAGAAAAATCCATTTCTGAGAACCAGAGATACTTATCCTCTACTTCGTTGAAATTGTAGAAGTAAGGATAACCATAAGAATTAAGTCCATCAGTAATGACGGTTTGGGCTGCTTTATCTTCCACCAAATATTGCTGTACAATGCTTTGCTCTTCTTTAAAACCTCGGTTGCCCGATTTGTAAATGGTATAAGCCGGAATCAATAATAGGCCAAACACAGCTGCAATCAGTACGGCTTTGTTTTTCAATAATTCAAACCACCGATGCTGAGGCCAAAAAGTAACGGCCGTCATTATAAAAGCAGGAATGAAAAAAGCGATATGCCGTGTTTCTAGCGGTAACGGACTATAATACCGCCAGTTGGTGGAAAAGAACCAATAGCTCAGGATTAAGATTAGACTCGCAATAGGCCAAAATTTATCAGCTTGTTTTAGGTTGAAATCCTTTCGCTTTAAGCCAAGCATTGCAGGCAAAGCCACCAACAGTGGAATAAAATAACCACCCTTGGTGAAGGTAATCAGCGGTAAATAAGTCAGGCGTTTCCAAAGCAGCGATTCCTTATCGAAGAAAGTTTTCACGGTGGCTACATGGTTGTTTGCTATATTTTCGAAACGATACATAAAGCTGCCTTTGGTTTCTAAATACCAAAAACCGTGGAGCAGAAAATAGAAAACACCTAAACTGATAAAGATGCGCCAAAAGCCTTTATTTCTTCTATTAATTCTGTCGGTAATAAAAAGATAAGCCAGCAGTGGCAACAACAGAAACACCGTGGTTTTGATCAGAAATGCGCCCAATAATGCGGTGGCCGTAATAAATCCAGTCAGCCGATAATCTGCCTCATTTTTCAGTACCAAATAATAACCCACCAGAAATATAAAAATGCAGAGTGTTAATGGCAGTTCTGGAAAAAGGTGAATGGCAAAATTGATCATGTGGTAATCACAGAGTATGAGCATTCCGCCCAAAAGTCCGATCCAGTAATTCACCCTATTCCCCAAAAAGAAAAAGAGGTTGATGAGGCCCAAACCGCAAAGCAATGGAAAAATCACCATGCTGTATTCGTTAATCCCAAACAGATCAATAAACCAAGCGGTGGGATAAATCAGGGCCAATCTACTTGTGAAATGATTGGTGGTCACTTCAAAAGTGCCTTGATTGATCTCATTGGCAAAATTGAGGTAAGTGTAGTCATCCCAAAACGAAAGGCCTTCGTTGGCGAAGAACCAAACCGCTATAAAAAGCAGACTGAAGGCCAACTGAATCCAGCGGTATTGTTGGGGTGAAAAAATTCTCTCTGCCTTCATTCGCAACGAATATAATTGAAATCAAGGCATCTATTCCTATTTTAGTGACCAAACCCGTTATGCACTTATTCTATCAACCCGATATTCCCGCAGGCACTTTGCATTTAGATGACGAAGAGTCGAGACATGCCGTTAAAGTTATGCGCTTAAAATCAGGCGATAGCATTCAACTTACGGATGGCAAAGGCAGCTTTTATACCGCTAACATTGCCGAAGCACATCACAAAAAGTGCGCTTTCAAAATTACAAGCAAAGAAGATGTTAAGCCACATTCCACTTTCAGACATTTGGCCATTGCCCCTACCAAAAACTTAGACCGCACAGAGTGGTTCGTGGAAAAAGCGGTAGAGTTGGGTGTAGACCGAATCTCATTCCTCTTAGGCGACCATTCTGAACGAAAAGTGTTGAAACTGGATAGAATTATAAAAAAAGCCATTGGTGCCATGAAGCAATCGGGTCAAGCTTTTATGCCGCAACTCGATGAACTGACTTCAATCAAAAACTTCACCAAAGAAGTTCAGGCTGACCATAAGTTTATCGCTTATGTAGACTTTGAAAACGAAGCTTTGTTGAAAGACAAGCTGGTCAATTCGGCTTCAAACTTAGTGATGATTGGCCCTGAAGGAGATTTCAGCGAACGTGAAGTGGAAATGGCCTTGGCCGCGGGGTTTGTAAAAGTGAGTTTGGGTGCCAATCGTCTACGTACCGAAACGGCTGGCCTGGCTGCAGTGCATTTGATGAATTTGGTTTGAAACCCCTTATTCAAAATAGCATCCCGACCAACAAAATTGTAAATCGTCAATCTTAATTCTAAATTCACCCATGGCTTTAAATTACATCTGGGTTGCCTTTTTCCTAATCGCCTTTGTGGTCGCGCTCATCAAACTGATCTTCTTTGGTGATACCGAAGTTTTTCCGGCCATGATCCAAAGTACTTTCGACATGGCGAAAACGGGTTTTGAGCTTTCGTTGGCTTTAACTGGAGTTCTAACCTTGTGGATGGGCATCATGCGTGTGGGCGAAAAGGGGGGAGTAGTGGCTATTCTTGCCCGCTTCATCAGTCCGCTGTTCACCAAGATCTTCCCAGACATTCCAAAAGACCATCCCGTATTTGGCCCTATGGTCATGAATTTCTCGATGAACTTTTTAGGGCTCGATAATGCCGCCACTCCCCTTGGTTTAAAGGCCATGAGTGGTTTGCAAGAACTCAACACCGACAAAGACACTGCCTCTAATGCCCAGATTATGTTCTTGGTATTGA
>CAXBPM010000413.1:0-3540 GCA_963977345.1 uncultured Roseivirga sp. | reverse complement strand
GGATTTTGCTTTAAATGAAAAAATGACTTGACCTCCTATAATATTAGCGACTATTCAGCGGAAAGCCTAGAGCGCAAAACCAATTCTGTTACTGGGCTACATACTTAGGTCGCAAAAATTCTTTGCTCGATTGATAATAGTGAGTTTTCTACTCCGACTTCGGAAGAAACATCTATGAAACGCTTCTTTCCCTGAGTTTACGAAGGGTCTAGAGTTTAATTATAGTTCCTTCCTCCGAACCTTCGGAGCCAGGATGAAAATCTATAAAACAGTTTATCATTTGATAATTAATCAAGAACTCAATAACTAACTCTATTCTATTATTTGATGAGAATGAACTTTTATTGCTGCTTCTGACTGTATATTTGACTCAAGTCTTTTTTACCTTTCCTGTTAAACCCTCAATACTTAGCTTTACCGCGATGAATTGGTTACAACTTCTTTCTTTAGATACTCCTGATGTTCAGCAAAACCAGACGAGAACGGTTTTCGATCGTGATTTTGATCGGATTATCTTTTCTCATCCGTTCCGTAAACTGCAGGATAAAACGCAGGTACACCCCTTGCCAGAGCAGGATTTTGTTCACACCCGTTTGACACACAGCTTAGAAGTGTCCAGCGTAGGCCGATCTTTAGGAAGATTGGTGGGCAGTAAGCTCATAGAGAAGTACGATTTTCTTCAGAACAAAGTAAGTGCACATGATTTTGGCGCCATAGTAGCGGCCGCCTCTTTAGCGCATGACATTGGAAACCCACCTTTTGGGCACTCAGGAGAATCTTCCATTTCGGATTATTTTAAAAATGCGGAAGCGGAATTAAAGCCAGAAGTAAATGATGCCGAATGGTCTGACTTGATCAATTTTGAAGGAAATGCACAAGGGTTTAGACTACTGAACCGACCGGGTTATCAGGGTTTGAAATTGTCTTCCGCCACTTTAGCGGCCTTTACAAAGTATCCTCGCCCTTCATTGGTAGAAAAACAAGACAAGGCCAGAAGAAGCCAGAAGAAATTTGGCTTTTACGATACAGAAAGAAGCGTTTTTCAAGCCTTAGGAAAAGAACTTGGCCTTGAAGTTTTAGGAACGGACCAGTACTGTCGCCACCCACTGGCTTTTTTGGTGGAGGCTGCCGATGACATTTGCTACCATATTATAGATTTAGAAGATGGCTGTAATTTAGGCTTGGTCACTTATGAGCAAACGGTCGAATTGCTTGCCAATGTGATTGGCGATAAGTTTCAACCCGAAAAATTAGAGGCCATTCATAGCTTGAAAGAGCGAATTGGAGTGCTTCGTGCCTTGGCGATTGGTCAGCTGATTCAGGAGTGCGGTGATTTATTCATGGAGCATGAAGAAAAACTACTGACGGCAGAATTCGATATTTCTTTGGCAGATGAAATTCCCTCAAAAGATGCCATGGCCGAAATCATAGACGTTTCGGTAGCAAAAATCTACCGCAGCCGTGGGGTAGTTGAAACGGAAGCCGCAGGTTATCGCGTGTTGAATGGATTGTTAGAAGTGCTGGTACCTGCAACTTTGGCGGGCTTTAAAAAAGACCTTTCTGCAAAAGATAAAACGTATTTTAGGTTATTACCTACCGAAACCCAAGCCGAGGTTAAAGAAGCCAATTCGGCTTATTTTGCCTTAAGGGCCGTGCTCGATTATGTGGCAGGAATGACCGACTCTAACGCCTTGAATTTGTACCGAAAAATTATGGGCATTTCCCTACCGGGAAGATAGCCCAAATAACCTTTCTGTTGATAGGATAAAATGGTGAGAATCAATTTACTGAGAAGGGATTTCTATTACCTTTGTGATCTTTGAAAAAAATGTGGTCTAAACTTCCTCATATCGTTCTGAAATACAGGCTCGGCCTGATGATTCTCTTGCTCCTTTTTACGGTGTTCATGGGCTATATGGCGCGCGATGTAAAAATGGCATTTAACTTCAATACGGCCGTTCCCGAAACTGACGAGAACTATAAGTACTTCCAAGATTTTAAAAAGAACTTTGGAGAGGACGGAAATATCTTGGTGCTGGGTGTAAAAGACAGCAGTCTTTATGAGCTCGATAACTTCCTCAAGTACGAGGCGCTGAACAAAAAATTACAAAACGTAGAAGGAATCACCAATGTGATTTCGTTGGCTACGCTTCAAAATATTACGAAAAATCAGGACAATCGCAGTTTTGAACTTTCGCCTTTAGTTAAACAAAGCCCCACTTCACAGGCCGAATTGGATTCGTTGATGGCCGTAGCCTTAAACCTAAAGTTTTACAGCGGTCAGTTGATGAATGTTAAGAATGGCGCTACGCTGATCCTGATTACGATGGACCGTGAGGTGCTCAATTCTAAACTTAGGAACGATGTAGTGGGCGAAATCCAAGGGATTGGAAAGCAGTTTACTTTAGACTCAGGAATCGAGCTTCATTATTCGGGGATGCCGTTTGTGCGAACCATCATGCAAGAAATGACGGCCAAGGAACTCAAGTTGTTCATTGTGCTTTCCATTGCCATTACTGCCCTTATCCTCTTCCTTTTCTTCAGGTCATGGACAGCGGTGGTTTTCCCGCTGATTGTCATCGGAGTCGTGGTGACTTGGGTAATGGGAACCCTCGGAATCCTTCAGTATAATATCAATGTGCTCACGGGTTTAATCCCGTCAATTATCATTGTTATCGGTATTCCCAATTCGATTTACCTACTGAATAAATACCATCAGGACTTTGCCAAGCATGGCAATAAAATGAAGGCGCTTAGCCTGATGATCAGAAAAATTGGCTTGGTAACTTTCATTACCAACTTCACTACCGCCATTGGTTTCTTGGTTTTGGTGACAACGGATATCACCCTTTTGAAGGAGTTCGGTTTAGTTGCAGGAATTAACATTTTGGCCACTTTCGTGGTGAGTATGGTGCTTATTCCAGGCATCTTCTCCTACCTACCTGCGCCTAAGCCAGCCCAGTTAAAACACTTAGAGTTTAAAATGACTGGGCGTGTACTCACCTTGCTCGACTTGCTGGTGCACAGACATCGTTACCGTGTTTTCATAATTACTTTTGTTGTGGTTGGTGTGTCGCTTTATGGAGTTTCGAAACTCTATTCGGTGGCCTATATGGTGGATGATATTCCAGAAGAATCTAAGCTTAAACAAGACCTTTACTTTTTCGAAGAGAACTTCAGTGGAGTAATGCCGCTTGAAATTATTATTGATTTCGGAAAGCCGAGATCATCCCTGAATGCTAGGAACCTGAGAAAGGTGGAGCGTTTGGAAATAGGCCTCGATTCTATCGATTTCGTTTCACAACCTATTTCCATTGTCAGTTTTGCAAAGGCCATTCGACAAGCGTATTATAATGGCGATGCCAACCGATACAGCCTTCCCAGCCCAAGTGATAGGAATGCGATTCTTAACTATTTGAGCAATCAAAAGGATAATGACGGGCTGTTGAACAGCTTTGTAGATACCACAGGACAAGTGTTAAGGGTTTCCTTAAAAATCTGGGATTTAGGATCTGTTAAAATGGATTCACTCATTACCCA
>CAXBPM010000412.1:0-3543 GCA_963977345.1 uncultured Roseivirga sp. | reverse complement strand
GAGATGTTCGTGAAGAAATGGATGACACCATTGAAAAGCTAAAAAAGCAACGCGACAAGCTTGAAGGTAAGATGGACGACTTTCGGATTAAGAATGAACCGAAGATAGAAGAAGCCAAACATCATTTAAAAAATGCTTTAGAAGAAATAAGTAAAGCCTTCGAGAAAATGTTTAGAAAAGGCCCAGGTGCCGAAGAAATGAAGGATTGAGTTATTACATTTTACTAAATTTAAGGGCCAGCCCTATCTTAGTGCTGGCTTTTCATTTAACGCAGAATCCTGAAATAGCGTAATAAAAAAAGCATCACGTTTTTCTATATTGCATTCAACTCTGATTAAATGATAATGCAACACCCCTAAGCAATACCCATTACTTTCACCATACTACCCGAAAAATATCAATGCAAAAACCAACCAACAAACCCTCCAAAGATCGTAGCGAGTTATTCGTTGAGCAGGCCCCTTCGGCAATTGCCATGTTTGATCGTGAGGTACGTTACTTGGCAGCCTCTCAACAATGGTTGAAAGACTATAATTTAGAGGGGATCGATATTATTGGCAAAAGTCATTATGATGTTTTCAAAAACATTGGCCAAGAATGGAAGGACATTCACCAAGAATGTCTACGAGGCGCCATTAAAAAGAAACAAGAAGACTCTTTCATCACCAATGATGGATCAGTACAATGGATAACCTGGGATGTTAGGCCATGGTATACTGAAACAAATGAGATTGGGGGTATTCTCATGTACACTGCAGACATTACCCCTATTAAAAAGAAAGAGCACCTATTATCAAGGTATCAAGACCTGCTTGAGAAAACGAATGAAGTTGCTAGTATAGGCACTTGGGAGGTTGACCTCCAGGGAATGGCTGTGACATGGAGTCCAGTAACCAGAGCCATCCATGAGATGGATGAGGGTTTTGAACCAAGTGTTGAGACTGGAATTAATTTCTATAAGGAAGGAGAAAGCAGAGATAAAATATCAAAATATTTTCAGGCATGTATAGAAGATAAGGAAACTTTCGATCTAGAGCTTGAGATAACAACTGGAAAAGGCAACCATAAATGGGTCCGCACGGTTGGAATTCCCGGAATTGAAAACGACCAAGTAGTTAGCATTTATGGGGTTTTTCAAGACATAGATGAAAAGACTAAAGCAAACAAGCTTCTAGCCCTTCAAGAAGAACAGTTCCGCCAAACATTTGAGTTTGCAGCTAACGGAATGGCGCTAGTGGGGCTTAAAGGTGAATGGTTACAGGTAAACAAAAGCCTAAGCCAGATTATAGGTTATACCAAAAGCGAATTCGCAAAACTAACCTTTGCCGACATAACTCACCCTGAAGATTTAGAGAAAGACTACGATTTGCTAAATCAACTCACAAGAGGCGATATTGATAGTTATCAAATGGAGAAAAGATATTTCCATGAGAAAGGCCACATTATTTGGGTGCTGCTTTCTGTCTCCATGGTGAAAAACAGCTTGGGCTTACCAAGCCATTATGTTGCCCAAATCAATAATATTACTGAAAGAAAGCAAGCGCAACTTCAATTGCAAGAAAGTATAAGCAAGCTGCAAGGAATACAGGATGCCAGTACGCAAGTGAGTATTATTGAAACCGATTTAAATGGAATCATAAAATCATTCAACCGTGGAGCAGAAAACCTATTGGGGTACTCATCTAGTGAAATGGTCGATAAGAAAAGTCCAGAAATCATTCATTTAGCAAGTGAAGTTGAAGAACGAGGTAAAGAACTGTCCAAAGCATATGACAGAGATATTCAAGGTATGCAAACTTTGATTTATCAGGCCTCAATTGGCCATTATGAAACGAGAGAATGGACTTATATCCGAAAAGACGGCTCCACATTTCCCGTTCAACTAACAGTTACTGCAATAAAAGATAGCAGTAATGAGGTGAAAGGTTTTTTGGGTATGGCTACAAATGTTTCGAATTTAAAAAGAGTAGAAGAAGAAGTAAAGGCACTACTCGATGTTACCCAAGAACAGAATGAGCGCCTCCTTAACTTCGCTCATATCGTATCCCATAATCTAAGGTCTCATTCCGGTAATCTTTCGATGCTCACGGACTTAATGAAAATGGAAGTGCCTGAAGCCACTCAAAACCCATTCTTCCCATTACTAACCGAAGCTTCTGATAATTTAAAAGAAACCATCCAGCATCTTAACGAAGTGGTGGCCATGAGCACCAAGACCAATGACAACTTACTTTCACTAAACCTTTTAGAATACATAAAGAAAGCGCAAACAAATCTGCACGCCTCAATTTTGGACAGTGATACCCAAATAGAAAATAATGTCTTACCATCGGTTTTTGTACAGGCAATTCCAGCTTATTTGGAAAGTATTTTTCTTAACTTGATCTCCAATGCGATCAAGTACCGATCATCAGATCGACCCAACAGAGTTACCATTGACGCAGAAACCAAAAAAGAATTCATTGTAATTAAATTTACCGATAACGGTATAGGCATGAACATGAAACTTCATGGCCGTAAACTGTTTGGTATGTATAAAACATTTCACGGCAATGAAGATGCCAGAGGAATTGGTTTGTTCATTACTAAAAATCAAATAGAAGCAATGAACGGAACAATAGAAGTCGAAAGTGAACCCAATGTGGGAACAACCTTTAAAGTGTATTTGAAATTATGAAGAAGATTGACATAGCATGCATCATAGATGATGACCCAATTTTTGTTTTTGGAGCAAAAAGAATGATGGAATTGGCTGACTTCTGTAATGGCTTTATGGTATTTCAAGACGGAAGGAAAGCACTAGATGGGTTATCCGCCATAGTTGCCTCAGGGAAAAACTTGCCCGAGCTAATTTTACTGGACCTCAATATGCCAGTAATGGATGGATGGCAGTTTCTAGATGAGTTTACCAAAATAAAAACCGACAAAAGAATAACGCTCTACATTGTGAGTTCTTCGATTGATAACGAAGATTTCAACAAAGCCGAAACCTATGAGGTAGTCAGTAATTACATTGTAAAGCCTATTACAATGGATGCCTTAAAAGATATACTTGAGGATTTTTAACTCTCAAGTATATCTTTTAATTCAAACCAACTCACTCCTCTCTAAGCGTATCTGCTGGATTGGCTTTAGATACTTGTAAAGACTGTAAAAGGGTAACCAACCAGCTCAAGGCCAGAAAGCTTAAGAATGCTCCTATAAATAAAAATGGACTGATATCGATGCGGTACTTAAACTCAGCCAACCAACCCTGCATGGCATAGTAGGCGATGGGCGAAGCAATGAGAAATGCCAAAAATACCAGAAGTGTATATTCTTTGTTCAGCAAAAGCAATAGGTTTTGAATTGAAGCGCCAAGTACTTTTCTAATACTCACTTCTTTTCTGCGCTGCTCTAAGGTATATATGGTTAACGCGACTAAACCCAAAAGTGAAATAAAGACGGCCAAGCCCGAAAAGATTTGAAAAAGCATAAACTGCCCCTGCTCCTTTTTGTAAAAGGCTTTTACCTGATCATCCAAAAAATAGTACTCAAAAGGCC
>CAXBPM010000411.1:0-3562 GCA_963977345.1 uncultured Roseivirga sp. | reverse complement strand
GACCATATAGACCACTTAAAATACTTTTTCTGAAATCATTCAGCGTGTTTTCTGGTTTGTGCGTTCCGGGTGTAATAAAGCCTACGGCAATTGAACTTCCAGTGGCTTCGTCATCTGTTGCCACAGCGATGCGGGTTCCTTTAAACGTAGGCAAATCGTAATACTTTCTCTCCTTTGGCTTTTTAGGGTTCTCTATCGATCCAAAATATTCTTTGATTTTAACCTCCATTTCGGCAGGGTCGAAATCACCAACAGCCACAATTGCCATTAAATCTGGTCGATACCAATCCGCATAAAACCTTTTGGCCGCTTCATATTTAAAGTTCTGTAATACGGTCTCCTTACCAATTGGCAGTCGCTCTGCATACCTGGAACCTTGCAACACCACTGGCCAAGTTTCTTCTCTCATTCTTTGAGATGCGCCTCGTCCGAGCCTCCACTCTTCCATCACCACACCTCGTTCTTTATCTATTTCCGTGTTGTCGAAAGTGGCGTTGTGTGCCCAATCGCTCAACACAGTTAAAGCCTTATCAATATTCCCTTTGTCTTCTGTTGGAATTGGTAAAAAGTATACCGTTTCATCAAAACTGGTATAAGCATTCAAGTCGCCTCCGAACTCAAGGCCCATTTTCTGAAGAAAGCTGATCAGTTCATTTTTCTCGAAGTTTTTTGTGCCGTTGAACAGCATGTGTTCCGTAAAGTGAGCCAAGCCTTGTTGGTCGTCATCTTCTAAAATTGAACCCGCATTTACGGCCAATCTAAATTCAACACGGTTTTCTGGTTTGGCATTCTGCCTTAAATAATAAGTGAAGCCATTTTCTAGCTTGCCTATCTTAACAGACGGATCCTTTTCAAGCGTTTGAAAAGCAAATGATGATAAAGGAAGGATGAGCAATAGCACTATCCAAATACTGAGTTTTTGAAGTCGATGTGTCATATCTGATAATTTAAACTATTCAATTAGTTAAATATATCAATTATGATTGAAATAAGAAATGATTCTATATTTTTATACTATTAAAAAAAGTTAAGCAATAAGCGAGGCGGGACTATGATACTGTTAATTATCCTCTACTCAGTAGTAATCTCGCTTTGAGTAGCGGCAGGACGATTAAAAAAGCGCTTCTGAAAAACAAGGAGTAAGGCGATACCCAAGAAAATGCAAACATCGGCCACATTAAAAATAGGCCAAAGTGCAATGTATTTGCCGCCCCAAAGAGGAACCCAATCTGCAATATACCCCTCCCAAACATCGAGATAAAACATATCTACCACTTTACCATGAAACCAAGGGGTGACGGCATCATAGGGTGCGTTATTCAAATAAACTCCGTAAAAAACACTGTCGATTACATTGCCCATGGCTCCCCCCAAAATGAGTGCAATTGTCCAGAGTAAACCAGGTTTGAGATTCTTCTTGGCCAGTTTGTAAAGGTAAACAGCAATAAAAGTCATGGCGACCATTCGGAAAACTGTTAAGCCCAATTTCCCCCATTCAGAACCAAACCGAAGGCCAAAAGCCATGCCTTCGTTTAAAATGTAGTGCAGTTTAAACCAGTCACCAAATACCCTAATCTCCCCAATTTGGCCAAAGACCATTTTAAAATGTACCAGAAGTTTTACCGTCTGGTCTATGGCGATTACCGCCAAAGTGAGGAGAAAATATTTATAGTGCCTGAACTGTGCAGTCATTAGCCCACTGCTATTTTCACTTCAAGTGTCCACTCGTCAATTTCAACAGTTTGCGCATCAGAAATCGAGTCCACCGTGGTTAAGCTCAAAGCCTGTGTTTCTTCACAAACATAGTTCGCGTTAGCTGCTAAAGCATCGTTGATCAAAGCTTCGTTCTTGGCAACTTGAATATTGATCTTATCCTGAACATCAAGCCCCATGTCTTTACGCAAATTCTGAATTCTGTTCACGAAATCACGGGCAATCCCTTCGGCACGAAGTTCATCTGTAATCGAGATGTCTAGTGCCACGGTTACCTTGCCTTCAGAAGCCACTGACCAGCCCGGAATATCTTCGCTAGAGATTTCTACATCTTCCAACAAAAGAGAAGCAGGCTCACCTTCAAGCGAAATATTTATCGATCCGTTCTTTTCAATTTCAGCAATTTCGGCTTTTGTCCATTGGCCAATGGCCGCAGCCACCATTTTCATTTGTGGACCGAATTTTTTACCCAAGGTGCGGAAGTTCGGCTTTACCTTCTTCACCAAAATGCCAGAAGCATCATCAATGAATTCCACCGCTTTTACATTGACTTCGGTCATGATCAAGTCTTGAACCGCCTCAATATATTGCTTGGTTTTTTCATCCAAAACAGGCACCATCACTTTGGTTAAAGGCTGACGCACTTTGATTTTTTCCTTCTTACGAATAGAGTGTGTTAATGAAGAAATGGTTTGCGCCAAAATCATTTGGGCTTCTAAGTCTGCATTAATGCAAGCTTCATCGGCCACAGGGAAATCAGAAAGGTGAACCGATTCGAAAGTTTCCTTTCCAGACACGGCATTCAAATCCTGATATAAACGATCCATATAGAACGGAGCGATAGGAGCAGCCAATTTCGCCACACTCATCAAGCAAGTGTACAAAGTTTGATAAGCCGCTTTTTTACCTTGGTCGTAATCGCCTTTCCAGAAACGTTTCCTGTTCAAACGCACGTACCAGTTACTCACTTCATCCGTCACAAAATCCATGATCGCTCGTGATGCGCGGGTTGGCTCGTAATCGTTATAAGATTGGTCTACCTCCTTGATCAAACTGTTCAATCGAGATAAGATCCAACGGTCACTTTCTGGTCTTTCGTTCAAAGGAATTTCCTCATCCTCGAAAGTGAAGCCATCTAAATTGGCATAAAGCGCAAAGAAAGCATAGGTGTTTTGAAGCGTTCCGAAGAACCTTCTCTGCACTTCGCCTACGCCTTCAATATTGAATTTGAGGTTGTCCCAAGGGTTGGCATTTGAAATCATGTACCAACGTGTGGCATCTGGACCAAAATTATTGATGGTTTCAAACGGGTTCACGGCATTGCCCAAACGCTTCGACATTTTATTGCCGCTTTTATCGAGCACCAAACCGTTGGCAATTACATTTTTGAAAGCCACTTTGCCTTCAAGCATTACTGCCAACGCATGAAGCGTAAAGAACCAACCACGGGTTTGGTCTACCCCTTCTGCAATAAAATCAGCAGGGAAACTCGATTCGAAAACTTCTTTGTTCTCAAACGGATAATGCCATTGCGCATAAGGCATGGCACCCGAATCGAACCAAACATCGATAAGATCAGCTTCACGGGTCATTTTCTGACCTGTTTCACTCACCAAGTATACATCGTCAACATAAGGACGGTGCAAATCGAAGTCTTCGCCAATGCTTTCGGTCATAAAACCAGCAGCAATTGATTTCTCTACTTCCGCTTTCAGTTCGGCCAATGAGCCGATACAGATCTGTTCTTTTTTATCTTCTGAAACCCAAATTGGCAATGGAGTTCCCCAATAGCGGGAACGGCTTAGGTTCCAATCTACTAGGTTTTCTAGCCAGTTACCAAAGCGGCCTT
>CAXBPM010000410.1:0-3580 GCA_963977345.1 uncultured Roseivirga sp. | reverse complement strand
TTAAGTACTCCATTATCAGGAATACATCGTTTTCATTATCTTCTATAAGTAAAATTTCCATGGCAGATTCTTTATAGTATAAGGGCAGACCCGAAAGAGTTCTAAATTCCTTGATTCTTGTTTGTTGTATGCTGGGGTATGGTGAAATAAAAAGTCGTACCCTTACCGTTTTCAGAGTCCAACCAAATTTCACCATTGTGTTGCTTAACTACCCTCTTGCATAAGGCCAATCCAATTCCATTTCCTTCGTATTGTGTTCGTGAGTGTAGTCTCCGGAAAGGCTCAAAAACAGATTCATAATGCTCTGGGGCAAGCCCAATCCCATTGTCACTTATTTTAAAAGTATAGAGCTCATCATTCAAACTCCAATCTACTCGAATCACTGGAGTACAATCTGACTTTCTGAACTTAATGGCGTTGGAAATGAGATTCTGAAAAAGTATACTCATTCTTCGCAAATCACACTCAATAGTGGGTAGTTCCTTTTTCAAGATAAAATCAACTTTTGATTCACTGATACTTGCGGCAAGGTCTTGCTCTAATTCCTTAAACATGACATTTAGGTCATTCATTTCAATGGTCAAATCATTATTTTCTAGACGAGAATATGAAAGCAAATCCGAAATGAGGCTTTTCATTCTCCCTGCCCCGTTTTCAATAATTTCTAAGTACTTTTCAACATTAACTCCAACATCACCCATTTCCATTCTCAGTAATTGAATAAAGCTGGTGATGGTTCTTAATGGCTCCTGAAGGTCATGAGAAGCCACATAGGCAAATTGTTTTAACTCATCATTTTTCTTTTCAAGAAGTTCATTATATAACATTAGGGATTCTTGAATCTGAATTTCTAATGTGTGATCTCTCACAGCTCCTCTAACGATTATTACTTTACCCGATTTATCAAATACACATTCACCTTTCACATGAATATGTTTTATTTTATCTCCTACCCTTGCCCTGTGTTCCACATTAAAGTCAACCCCTTTGTTTACTGTGTTTTCAATGGCCTTCAGAATTCTTTCCAAGTCATCTTCATGAACATATTCAGCATAATTTTGTACTACTAACACTTCAATGTCTACCTGTTCCCTTTCGAACATGTCATAGGTGCCTATGGACCAGTACAATTGATCTGTAGTTACAAACCACTCCCAACTTCCAACATTAGATAATTGCTCAGTAGTTTCAAGAAGTCGTGTTTTGCTTTCAAGTTTTTGTTGAAGTTTCAGACGGTCCGAAATTATTCGACCTTCTGGTATTAATAAGACTACTTCTCCACTTTCATTAAGTATGGGGCGTATAGAAAAATCAACCGTCTCTGTAGTCAAGACCCCTGTCATTTGTGTGTCGTATTGAATAAACTCACCCTTGGCAGCGAGCCGAACAGCGTCAATGAAATTTTCAATTCTCTGATCATCCTCGCCTAATAAACCAGGGATTTCCCATGGTTTTAGACCAATCAACTCCTCTCGTGTTTTCCCGCAAAACTTAATAATCTCTTTATTGACTTCAATCAACGTCCCGTCAGTCTTCATCAGTCCTATAAACTGAAAAGTGTTATCGAAAATACCTTGAAATTTAGTTTGATGCTCTTTTAGTTCGTCCTGTAACTGTTTGGCCTCGGATATATCTTTAATAAATGAAATAACAGTTCTCTGCTCTTCCACCTCTTCCCCCATAAACACACTCAACTCGACCCAAATCGTCTCTTCTTTTTTAGTGATGTACCTTTTGCTTAGTTTATACTGGCTTACTTCACCACTTTTAAGTTTCTCAAAAAGCTGCCAATTTTTGTCCGCATCCTCAGGGTGAGTAATCTCACGAAAATTTGATCCAACTACTTCATCGTCAGTGTATCCTAGTAAGTCACAGAACACGCTATTAACCTTGATAATTTTCCCGTCATAATTTACCACCGCAATGCCTATTACAGGATTATTGAAGATTTGGTCAAAAATGATTTCCATAAAAAGTGCTGAAAGATGTTTTGATAAAAAAACGAATTAAACTCAACATAAACATATTTAACAACAAATTCACAATTAATTTGGACTGACGGCTGCCTTAAGAATCCAATACTGTTTATGTACTAAAACACTTGAAACTTATAGACGAAGATCATACATTCGGTAATTCATAAACCGAAATGATACTAGACCCAACCGTTATTGCCATCCCTGTTTACTTTCTTCTGATAGGAATTGAGCTGATTGTACATCGGGTTCAAGCGGTGAAATCATATAGGCTTAACGATGCCATTACAAACATCAACTGTGGAGTAACTTCACAAGTGACGGGGGCCTTTCTTAAAGTATTAAGTATTGGGGTTTACACAATAATATTTGAGAAGTTCAGAGTGATGGATTTATCCAATACGGTTATCGTTTGGATAGTGGCCTTTATGGCCTACGATTTCTTTTATTATTGGGCTCATCGAATGAGTCATCAAGTCAACTTATTCTGGGGAGGACACAGTGTACACCACCAAAGTGAAGAGTATAACCTCTCTGTGGCGCTTAGACAAAGCTCAACTCAAACCATTTGGACCTTCGCTTTTTATATCCCCATGGCTTTAATCGGTGTTGATCCTATTCTATTAGTTTCCGTTTCTGGCTTTAATCTTCTTTATCAATTTTGGATTCACACCGAGTCTATCAATAAGCTACCTAAGTGGTTTGAGGCAGTATTTAATACGCCATCACACCATAGGGTTCATCATGCTAGAAACCCAAAATATATTGATAAAAATCACGCTGGAACTTTTATCGTTTGGGATAAGCTCTTCGGCACCTTTAAAGCGGAAGAAGAAAGACCTATTTACGGCATTACGAAAAACTTAAACAGTTGGAACCCTGTCTGGGCAAACATGGCTCACTATTCTGATATGTGGGGTGATATCAAATCCATTCCAAAACTGGGAGATAAGATTCGTTACGTTTTTGAAAAACCAGGCTGGTTGCCAGATTATATGGGAGGCTATAGAGCTCCTCAAGATGTTGACACCAATAATTATAGAAAGTTCAATACCGAAACTGCTGCCAGGCTGAACGTTTATGTATTGGTTCAGTATATCATATTGCTTGCAGGTACTTCTATGTTTCTTTTCAACTTGGAACAAATGCAAGCGACTGATAAGATGATTTTTGCTGGGGTTATTATTTACTCTGTAGTGAGTTTTGGAGCGCTGTTTGAAAATCGTTCTTGGGGCTTACCCATGGAATCTCTTCGGCTTATATTTATTATCTCAGCAGCTTTTTATGCATTTGTAGGAATAAATGCAGGGCCCCCGATGATTATACTTGCCGCTGCTCTTCTTATCGTGTTTCAAATTTGGTTGATGCTGGTGCGCAAAGTACCTTTGCCAGCCAAAGCCCAATTGGAATGAAAATCTCGAAATTTGTAGTCATCACCTTACTCTCTGTCTTTTTATTCACAACTGGTTGTACCAAGAGAATCGATGTGGGTGATTTCGATTCTGCAAAATGGATTGGTGATCAAGAAGGCTGCTCCAACCAAAGAGCAGAAATGATTCAAGATTTGATTAAAATCAAACCAAACTTGCTGGCTTTATATCATA
>CAXBPM010000409.1:0-3611 GCA_963977345.1 uncultured Roseivirga sp. | reverse complement strand
ATGGGCATAAAGACGGCAGCATCTAAGGCTACATTGGCCCAAGCGGCCAGCAGTATAAGCACACCAAAGCAGGCCACCACTAGGGCTACTTTTTGGATTACATCTGTATCTTCTGGATGCGGGTTTGAGATTGATAAATTCGGTTCTGTAGTCGACATTATTGTCTGATTGAATTATGATACAAAGTCTAAAATACGTTTCCAGCTTTTCTTTTTAAGCTGAATGTTTTTACCGTTTTCACGGTTGAATTGTGCGATGATTTCGGCCTCATAGGTTTTATAAAGCTCAGGGTCAAAATTGGCGTCCTTTAAGTGTTCAAGCGCATAATCGACTGTCCTTCCTTCTTTAAACCATTTATCAAAGGCATGGTGTCGAAGTCTAAATCCGAAATTATTTACGCCCAACAGTTTACTAGTGGATTTTTCCCAGCGCAGTCGAAGGCAGATTTTTCCATTCTTGTGCTCCCAATAAAAGTCACCTTCATTTTCTTTGGCTTTCGCCCAAACCCATCCGTAGGTCTGATATTCTATGTCGAAAAATTTAGCAGAATTGAACCAATGCCCAGGTTCATATTTGGTTGGTTTATCGCATAATGTTCTGGCGAGTGCTTCACCCATCATTCGGCCCGTATACCAAACCTGTTCTATGTTTTTTCTTTCTCCGTTGGGCTCTAAAAACTCAGCACAATCACCAAGGGCATATACATTGTCAATGTTGGTTTTAAGGAATGGGTCAACTAAAACACCTCTTTTTGTTTCAATTCCTGAACCCTTTAAAAGCCCAATGTTTGGGGAAACACCAGCGGTGAGTCCTACAAATTCACATTTAATAGTTTCACCCGTTCCAGTAATTACTGCTTTTACACGGCCGTTTTCATCTGAAATAATTTCTTTTAATTCGGTGGTTAGTCGTAGGTCTATATGATGTTCTTTGATGTGACGGTTGATCATTTGAGATTCTCCACTTGGTAAAACATTGTCCCAAAAGCTTTCTTCCCTCACGAGAAAAGTAACGGGAATATTTCTGGAGCGAAGCATTTCGGCCATTTCAATACCAATCAAGCCTCCTCCGACAATGACTCCCCTGGAAATGTTCTTGGTATTGGCTTCCATGGTTTCCAAATCTTGATAGCTGTATAGGCCTTGTACGCCTTCTAAATCTTGGCCCGGCCAGCCAAACATATTTGATTTAGAGCCAGTTGCGATTACCAACTTATCATATGCCATAGTTTCTCCACCAGAAAAATGGAGGGTTTTACCTTCAGTGTCCACCTTTTCTACAAAGGCACGCTTTAGGTCGATCCTATTTTTCTTCCAAAACCAATCCTCATAGGGTTTGATGTTTTCGTATTTCATATGACCCATATAAACATACATGAGCGCAGTTCTGGAATAGAAATGATCGGTTTCAGCAGAAATCACAGTGATTTTGTGGTCGCTGAGTTTGCGGATATGCCGGGCCGTAGTAATGCCCGAAATGCCGTTTCCTATAATTACAATGTTATGCATAGCTGGATGATAATACCCAAGTTGAGCTTTTTAGTTGCCTGAACATGTCGTTTTTATGACGATAATACAAACTCTTGTCATTTGGGTTTTCGCTTCTGCTGAATTTAGCGAATTAATACCGCATGTCTAACCATGCCCTTGCGAAATGCTTGAACATATTTATCTTGAACCAGTATTAATGATAGGCCATGCAACCTTTTACATTGGTGGCCATCTTTAGGCCAGATTTAAGTTTTAAGAAAATGAAAACATTATTAAGAATTTCGAGACCCACTTTACTTGCCGCTGTTATGGTAATGTTTGCCATGACCGCTTTTGGGCAAGCGAAGCAGAAGAGAGAAATATCTGGCGTTAGAGAGTTGAGCGTAAGCAATGCTTTTGCTGTTGAAATCCGAGTTGGAAATCAAGAGTCTTTAGAAATAGAGATTGATGAGGACTACATGGATGATGTAATCACAGAAGTAAGAGGAGGGCGATTGACCATCAAAATGAGAGATCAATCGGGACGAAGGGGCTATAGAATGAGAGAAACTCCAAGGGCTTACCTAACTGTAAAGTCGCTAGAATCAATTTCTGCCAGTGGTGCGGTTTCCATCAAAACCATGCAGACCTTAGAAAGTGGTAAAATGAGCATTGATCTTTCTGGAGCTTCATCTCTAAACTTAGATTTAGATGTGAATGATTTGAACCTTGAAGTTTCGGGTTCATGTGTAATCAACTTGAAAGGAAGGGCCGATAAACAAACTGTTAGAATTACAGGCGCGTCTACTTACAGCGCTTATGACCTTCAGAATAAAATAGCAGACTTGCGTATTTCTGGCGCTAGCAATGCAAGAGTTAATGTTTCTGAACGATTGGAAGCTAATGTTTCTGGAGCCTCTAGTGTTCGTTACCGAGGAAATGCTTCGGTAGATTCAGATACTTCTGGGGCTTCTAGTGTAAGAAAAGGAGAGAAATAGATTCCTTAAAAAAGGGCACTGATAAGTCTTCCTCTTGGGGGATTACGAAATATTATTTTGATGATAGAGAGTCCCCTTCGAAGGGGACTTTTTATTTGCCCTTAAATTTTTGAATTAGCTGTCTGGCAGCATTCAATGCTGGCAAAGAACCAGCTTTAACGGCTTTGGTGAGTTCAGGGAGACTGTTTTTTACGGCATCGTTGGCATAGAACTCTTGCTCTAATAGTGCACTGATGTTTTCCTTCATCCAGTTCAAATTCTGAGCCTTTCGGTTGACATCAAAGTAACCGTTGGTTTGGGTGTGACGAACGTATTTCTCCATCATCTCCCAAATTTCAGACAAGCCAGTGTTTTGTAATGCAGAACAGGTTTTTACTTCGGGAATCCAACCTGATTCTGAAGCGGGGAACAAATGAAGTGCGTTCTGATATTCAATTCTGGCCCGCTTTGCGGCTTTAATATTGTCGCCATCTGCTTTATTGATCACCACCGCATCGGCCATTTCCATGATGCCTTTTTTTATGCCTTGCAGTTCATCGCCCGCTCCAGCGAGCATTAGTAATAGGAAGAAATCTACCATGCCGTGCACCAATGTTTCCGATTGACCAACACCTACGGTTTCAATAAAAATAACATTGAAACCAGAGGCTTCGCAAAGCAATATGGCTTCTCTGGTTTTTCCACTTACTCCACCAAGCGCGGTGCCCGATGCCGATGGACGGATAAAGGCCTTAGGGTTTCTGGCCAAAGTTTCCATTCGGGTCTTATCGCCCAAAATACTGCCTTTACTCAGTTGGCTGCTTGGATCGATGGTAAGTACCGCTAAATTTTTGTCCTGCTGCGTTAGAAATTCACCAAAGGATTCGATGAAAGTGCTCTTTCCAACACCTGGAACTCCCGTAATACCAATGCGAATGGCCTTGCCTGCATGCGGAATAATGTTCTCCAACAGTGCTTGCGCCAGTTCAATATCCGATGGTAAATTACTTTCCACCAAAGTAATGGCACGGCTCAAAATCACGCGATCGGAATTTAAGATTCCGTCCGTATAGGCTTTTACACTAAGTCTTTTTGATTTCAACATCTTCAGTACCCAAAGTAATAATTATTTAACTTGGCCAAACATGATTGTCGAACAAACCGA
>CAXBPM010000408.1:0-3617 GCA_963977345.1 uncultured Roseivirga sp. | reverse complement strand
CGCTCTCCTTTATTGGTTTCTTATTTCTTACTTTTGGTTTAAATTGGTCAAAACGGTTTATGAAGAGTACGGTTGAATAGAATCAGACCCTCCAAAAGTTGAGGCTCAATTGATCACAAACTTCAAGTACCTACAACCATTTAATATAAAGAACTTTTGGAGGGTTGTCTCAAGAATTATAGCACATGAAAATACCAAAGACACTGCTCCCATTTTTTGCATTTGCCTTTATCCACCTGTTGGCCAAGCTTATGGATTTTCCGACCATGGCCGATTTCACCAAGCCGCTCTTAATGTTGGGTTTGATGATCTACTTCAATAGTGAAGTCCCAAAAACGGTGTTGAGTAAGTTTGTTAATGCGGCTCTTTTTCTTTCTCTGCTAGGCGATATCTTCTTGATTTTCTCAAATACTCACCCCATCTTCTTTCTGCTGGGTTTGGCTTCATTTTTACTCGCTCACCTCGTCTATATTTTCCTTAACCTGAATCTAATAGACACGGAAGACAGAAAACTAAAATTCAAATGGCACGATTTACTCTTTGGCATGTACGGCCTGGTCATATTTCAGCAAATCAAACCAGGTTTGGGAGACATGATGATTCCAGCCTTACTCTATACGATCGTGATTTGCATTATGGGCATTACCGCCAGCAAGCGCTGGGGCAAAACAGACAAAGCCAGTTTTTGGTGGATTATGATTGGCGCCTTTTTCTTCATTATCAGCGATAGCATTTTAGCCATCAACCAATTTGGAACACCTTTTCCGCAAGCGGGCTTCCTCATTATGTTTACTTACATTATAGCCCAATTTATGATTGTGAGAGGGATTGTAGAGTTTATCAAAAGCCTAAGGACGTTTAATTAAAGCTTCAAACCAATATCAATTGAAACACCCTCTGCCTAACCGCAATTTCAATGTATACTAATATGACAAAAAGGCTTAGGCCTGCAAGCAGGCTAAACAGCTTTCTTAAGAACCAAAAGCGTATCAGCCCAATAAAATAAGTTATTGCGGTATAACTGAAATATGTCCATTATATGCTGTACAATCAGTAAACTCTCCAGTACAAAGTTCAATTGGGCCACCTGGGGTACTGATATAATCATATGTTCCCCAAAGTAATTCTCCAAATTCATTTGGTGCCTCTGCTTGATTGTAAAAACTAAATCCAGTCAGTAGCATAGCTATTAATGATATTGCTAATGTTTTCATTTTAATAATTTTTAATTGACACAATAATTTTGTTCTTAATATCCAATTTATAATTCCCTTTATAGGTATTTGTTTCCGTTCTTAAAGTTTCAATGAGCAATGGATCGGCTGGAATAATCTTTGTCTCAGGAATATAACCTGCTAACACTGAGTTTTCATAGGTATAGTTTTTATAATTTGCTTCCGCATAAAGTACTATGTAGTTTTTACCTTTTAGTTCATCCTTTATGCTTCCAAATACATTGACAGAACATATGCTACAAGAGTACTCATCAAAGACGTAGACACCAGAATATTCAGATATATCCACATACTGCCTTACTTGCTCCTCAATTTTTGGAAAACGCACTTCCTGTCTGGCACATCTTAAAATAGACATACTGAGCAAAACCATTAAGCATAAATTCCGCACCATCGCAATATTCTTCATAAGCCGATTCGGAATTTATATAAATATGTCTCTTCAACATCAGGTGACGGTGACCCTTGAATTAAAAAGTGCTCCGCGTCAATAAGGGTAATCTTACCTTGGAACCTGCTATCAAGAGAAAACAATTTCTCTGTATTAGTTTTCAAATTCTTAATTAACACCAAGCTTGGGTATGAGGCTGACCAGCCACTCTGCATCTCCTTCAAAGTGGGAACTTTGTGCCTTCCTGCTTCAACAGGTTGATTTAGTTGTACTAAAAGAATATCTCCTTGTGATTGCACATTCCAGACACTCACATTTTCGTATTGAAGCCTTTGATCAAGAGTGGTTCTAACCATAATGTCTGTACTTCTTTTTGGAGAGAATCTAGTTGAAAAATTATTCCTTAGTCTTGGCAGTTTTGTTAACTCAATCTCACGTATCTTATTAAAAGACCGATCGTAGACATCAATTTTTCGGGAATACATTGTTGCTTTATAAAATTTATCATTGTTGAAATCGAAAAGTGCCGTTCCTCTGTACCAACTCATACTGTTCTTGGTTAGAGCCTCTTTTATTTCAGGCTCATTTCTTAATAATACTTTCTTTTCCGTACTCTCAACTTTCAATGTCTGTTTGTTAATTCTAAATTGGGCTATTTGTGCGCCTTTTTCATAATATTCTTCACTATAAGGAGAATACAAAGAACTTCCTATCGACATTGTGAGTATAACATAACCTTTTCTTTGTAAATCATCAACCACGTTAAAACTTGAATAAAACGCTTGAGCATTTGCCCCTGGTAAAGAGTTAAACAGCCTGACATGTCCTTTATATTTGCCTTGAGGATTATACACAAACAATGTAAATGTATTTTCAATAGACATAACATAAATATCCCTATCCTGACCAACGGCTACGTCAATAAAAGCTGCCGTTCCAAGCAAGCCAGGCCCTTCACCTTTCTGAGTAATTTTAGAAAGGAACTTCCCTTGGCCATTAATGAAACTTAAGTCCAGTTTTGGATAACTGAATGCCAGTAGAGTATCATTCTTATAGTTTTGGGTATTTACAAATGTAAAATACCTTGAGCCATCAAAAAGGGGGAGACTATCTATTGGTGAATAATTTTGAGCCAAGACACCGTTAACAAAACCCGAGAACAAACAAACAATACTTGTTAAAATACGATTTTTCATAGATCACAAAAACATAATAAGGATTTGGTAAAGACCTAAGAAGAATTGCTTGAACACAAAACTTCTTAGGCCATTTAAAAAAGCATTTACTAACCCTCCTCCTCAACAGTTGGAATAAATAAACAATCAAGAGGCTCATCTACGCAAAGATGCATTGTACCTACAGGAGTTGAAATAAACGAATACGTTCCAGCACGAGCCTGTGGGTCTTGAGCGTCCGCTCTAACCGTCATAGTAGCCAATAGACCTAAGACACCAAGTCCTAGTAAGTACTTCGATAATTTGTTTCTAATTTTTTTCATAATTATATTTTATTTTTATTTTTTTTAAGTATATGAATTTATTAAAAATTAACAACGTCACAATCGAAAATAGACGAAATATGTTGTGCGCCATCACACATTACCCCTATGTAATCAATAATATTGTAATTTATTAATCAATATAACTCATAAACTATACATAGTTATAAAATAACATCCATATAAACAATACATGAAATAAGAATAATTTTTAAAAACAATATTATTAACATATAAAAACTTCAAAAATTAAAATATATGGGAATTTACTGATGGAGATGTTTTTTCACTTTGTTGTTACATTTATTTCATATATCATTATGCGATATTGCATTACGATACATCCCAGCTACTTGAAATCTTATGGGTCAAGTGAAAATGATTACAAAACTAGAGGGCTGTAAGTGCTTGAATTGACAATGGTATTATACCCCAAAGGAAAGCGCTTTCCTTTTCGCCAAAACCTTAAAGCGGATAAAGAGTGTAATGGCGG
>CAXBPM010000407.1:0-3638 GCA_963977345.1 uncultured Roseivirga sp. | reverse complement strand
GGGTGTAACTCTGGTTTATTCTCCTGAAATATTGAATTTTCAATGGTGGAAATAAGCTCGTTCGCATTATTGCCGATGATTGCTTCGGCCTTAGTTTTTAAACTAAAACAGAGTGTGGTGACCGCCAAGAGCGGCAGCAAAATAGCTACACGTACCAGAGTAGCTATTTTAGTGGTTTGTTCTGCCATCATTTTGAATCTTTTTTTGGTTAATGAATAATTTGAAAGACAGGCCAAACTCATTTCTGTGCTTTGGTTGCGGTTAGCAAACTTGAGTAACAGACGCTGATAAGTAGCGATGTCGTTAAACTTGCCAAGCACCATTGCATCTGCTAAATACTCATGGTTTAGCCGAATGGCCTTGGCATAGAAATAATACATTGGATTGAACCAGAAGAGCACTTGAAGCAACTCTACCAATAGAATGTCTAAGGAATGTCGTTGCTGTGCATGACCAAGTTCGTGTGCTAAAAGTTGCTCCCTCAAAGCCTCCTTTTTATAGTCTTCATTATGCATGAAAATGAATTTCAAGAAATTGTGAGGAATGGTGGGCTGCCGAAGAAGCACCACTTCGGCCGATTTGTAAGGAATTCGAGTATTCTTTCTGGCCTTAGAGAATAGCTCATAAATATTCCGTCCGAAACGAATCACTAGAATTAGGGCAACTACCAAATAGAGCCCGCCAATTACCCCGGCAGAATAGTTGATGCTCGTTTTATGTTTTGCTTCTATTAATAGTGTTGGAGTAACGGCTTCCTTGGTCACCGCCTGCTCGTTGGCTACTACTTCGTAAAGTGTCTCAGAAATCATTTCTCCAGTTGGAATCATGATTTTGTCGGAGCTGATCTCTAGGTTCAGCCAAGGAGTGGTCAATGAGAAAATCAAAGCGAAGAGGAGATAAAACCTTTTCACTCGGTGCAGCGCAGTTTGCTCTAAAACCAGCTTATAAATGCCAAAGAGCACTAATAAGCACAAGAAGATTTCGAATAAGCCCGTGATCATTGTTTCTTCTTTATTTGTTCGTCAATCACCTTTTTAAGGTCTTCTAATTCCTCTGTGGTCAAATCCGTTTCGTTGGTGAAAAACGAGGCAAACTGGGTGCTCGAATCATTAAAGAAGTCCTTGATAAACCCTTTGAGGTGCTGCGAAAAATATTCGCTTTTGCGCACCAACGGGTAGTATTCTCGTGAGTTTCCAAAGAGTTTGTAATCCACAAAGCCCTTGTCTTTCATTCTTTTTAATAGCGTGGCCACGGTTGTGGTGGCAGGCTTTGGTTCTGGGAACTCTGTGAGCAAATCTTTCATGAAAGCCTTTTTCAGCTTCCACAAATAATTCATGAGTTGTTCTTCGCTTTTTGATAAATTCATGCTCTACTTGTTTAGAGTGTACTCTACAAATGTAGAGTAATAATTGTAATTTCCAAATTCTTGGTAATCGCGAGATATAATCACAGAATTGATACTTAATCGAAAGCCTTTTATATTTTTGCTACATGCACATTAATCTTTTCGATCCGCCCCAAATCAGGGAGAATCTTCTTCCCTTTACTTTTACCAGACCAGTGGCCTGCATTCGCATAGGGATTATGACTATTGCCGAAAAATGGGAGAAATATGGCTTTCACATTGGCTTCGAAACCCAAGAGTATTTGGGAAAGAAGTTCCAAGCCTTGCCAACAAACGTAAAGGTGAATGGCGCATTGTGTCCGTCAAAGGAATTATCTGAGGCAATTTTGGAGCTATCAGCAGATACTAAACTGGTGTCGGGGAACACGGTTTTGGCCATTTCAGAAAATGGATCTACAGCAGTGAATTTTGAAGGTGCATTCAGAATGATCAGCCAGCCTTGGGAAATCTTTCAATTCAATAAGGAACAAATTGAAGCTGATTTTGCCCTAATTACTCAAGGCCGAACTTCTCAGCCAATCACCGATCCGCATACAGTAGTTTACGGTAAAGAGAATGTGTTTTTGGAAGAAGGCGCCTCTATTCGTGCAGCCATTATTAATGCTGAAAACGGCCCAGTGTATATAGGCAAAAATGCGCATGTGCACGAAGGAGCGATTATTAGCGGAGCCTTTGCTTTGTGCGAAGGGTCGCATGTAAATATGGGTGCGAAAATTAAAGGCGACAGTACTGTTGGTCCTCATTCTAAAGTGGGAGGCGAAGTAAGTAACTCCGTTATTTTCGGGTTTACCAACAAAGGGCATGATGGCTTTTTGGGCAATTCGGTAATTGGCGAGTGGTGTAATTTAGGTGCTGACACCAACACTTCCAACCTGAAAAATAACTACGCACCTGTTAAGCTTTGGAACTACACCAGCGAACGTTTTGTGCAAACGGGCTTACAGTTCTGCGGATTAATGATGGGCGATCACGCCAAATGTGGTATCAACACCATGTTCAATACGGGTACGGTAGTGGGTGTTGGTGCCAATGTTTTTGGCGCTGGTTTTCCGAAGAATTTTATTCCTTCTTTCTCTTGGGGTGGTTCTTCTGGTTTAATTACCTTCCAGTCAAGAAAGTTTTATGAAGTAGCCGAAGCGGTAATGCAGCGCAGGGGCTTGACTTTTGATGATACCGAAAAAGAGATCATCGACCGAATTTTTGATATTACCGCCCAATACAGAACTTGGGATAAAAAATAAACATGCGTTTTCAAGACATACCGGGTTTAGAAGAAGTTAAAAACAAGCTCATTGAGGCCGTTAAGGTAGATCATGTGGCGCATGCGCAGCTCTTTTTAGGGGCTGAAGGCTCGGCTAATTTGCCTATGGCGCTGGCTTTTGCAACTTATTTAAACTGCCTTAATAAGCAGGAGAATGATGCTTGCGGAGAATGCTCATCCTGCACAAAACAGGCGAAACACATTCATCCCGATGTTCATTTTGTGTTCCCAACTGCGGCAACACCTAAAATAAAAAGGGAAGACGCTACTAGTGAGAAATTCCTTAAAGAGTGGAGGGATTACCTTTTAAAGTCACCTTATGGAAACGTAAGCGACTGGAGCTTTCACTTCGGTTGGGAAAACAAGCAGCTGATTATTCCGCGTCAGGAAAGCCGAAATATTATTACGAATCTTTCGCTTAAGGCTTTTGAGGGCAAGTACAAAGTAATGCTCATTTGGCTGCCAGAGCTTATGAACAGCAATGCGGCCAACGGAATTTTAAAAGTATTAGAAGAGCCACCGGAAAAAACCATTTTCTTGATGGTGTCGAACGATGAGAATAAGCTGCTCACCACCATTCGTTCAAGGGTTCAGTTAATGAAAATCTCTTCTTTTACAGATGAGAACATACTTTCAACTGTAAGCAAGGTAGAGGGACTAAGTGCAGAACGTGCCCAAGAAATCACCTATTTGGCTGAAGGAAATATGCGCGAAGCATTGCATTTGGTGCAAGGTGGCCAAGATGCGATGGGAGTACAATTTAAACAGTGGATGCGTCTGTGCTTTACCTTTGATTTTCAGGCCTTGGTGAAAATGGCCGATGAATTTCAGGGTGGTGGGAAAGAGTTTCAGAAAGGACTACTCAATACAGGAAGTAAGGTGATGCGCGATACGCTGATTCATCAGTATGAGGTGATCGAACTTGAGCGGATTCCGGATGCTGAAAAAGGCTTTGTAGCCAATTTTGGTAAA
>CAXBPM010000406.1:0-3648 GCA_963977345.1 uncultured Roseivirga sp. | reverse complement strand
AATAGCGGCTGACACAGTAACGCTTAGCATGAATGAAGTTCGATATGGCCATTTCACGAGAAGGGGCTACAGATGGGATAATGATTCTTACTATTCTTACAATGATACTTACACTTCTGACTTTACTGATCTAGACATTCGAATGAGTGATTCTGATCAGTTTAGAGTAGAAAAGAGGTTCAGAGCAAGAGGTAGAAGCTTGGATGATGCCGAAAAAAGAGCGCAAGAACTCAGTTATGAATACAAAGTTGATGGCAGTACAATCACTTTTGATTCGGAAATGAAATTCCCTGAAAAAGTTGAGTTTAGAGCACAAGAGGCAGATATTACATTCTTTATTCCTGAAGGGAGACCATTCAAAATAAGTGAAGGAATGCGCTCAATCATGCAATACTTCAGGTACGGTTACAGCTGGAGACAGGCCTATAATAATACTTGGGTTTTTCAGGATGGTGATTTAGTATGCTTAACCTGCGAATCAGAAGAGGCGCTGACTAATGGTAGCGCTCAATCGAATACACAGAAATTCGACCTTGATGATTTCTCAAGTCTGAAACTAAGCAGCAGCTTTAAAGTGAATTTAGTTAAGGGAGATACGTATGAAATGGAAGTGTCGAGCAAGACAAAATTCTCTGCTCCGGACTTCCGTATTTTCAATAACGAACTGAGTTTATCTAGAGTTGACTTCAAATTCAATGAAGAAGAAACTTCAAATATGGAAATCACTATTACAGTTCCCCAGCTGAGCCAGATAAGGGTTTCCAATAAGGTTGACTTGAACATTGAAGACTTTAGTACAGACCTCATTAACATCAGAGTTTTCGATAACGCCATAGTGAATCTAAATAGTCAATTCGATGAGTTAGAGCTTTTCCTTACTGACGAAGCGAGAGTGAACCTATCAAACAACGTGAATAAGCTAGAAGCCCTTTTACAGAAAAGCGCAAGGCTCTACGGCTATGACGCCAATGTAGAAATAGCCGAAATAGAAACTGATAATGAGAGTCGCGTTCGGATTAATGTAAACCAAGAATTGAACGTTACTGCCGCAGGTTTCTCATCGGTGAGTCATAAAGGAAAAGCCCAAGTAAACATAAGAGATAAGGGGCGGTCGGCAACAGTCACCAAGTTTTAAAATTCATCTCAAACCATTTAATCTTAACCCAATGCATAGCGATGCATTGGGTTAATTTATTCTAAATCAAGAACTTTACATTTCAACAAAGTAAGAAAAGCCCTTTAAGTAGAAGTTTTTATTGGGGCCATGCAACCAAATTTAACATTCATACATCTACCTTGTGAATCAACCAAAAAATGCTTCAAATCAAAAAGTCAAAATCTGAAGAAAAGCTTGTAGAAGCTTGCCGTAAGGGCGACAGAAAGGCGCAATGCGAACTGTACGAAAAGTACGCTCCATTGATGTATTCTGTTTGCAGACGGTATGTGATCGAGCTACAAGAAGCAGAAGACGTTTTGGTCTGTGGTTTCACGAAAGTTTTTCGAAAAATCGATCAGTTTACTGGCGAAGGAAGTTTCGAAGGCTGGATTCGAAGAATAATGGTCAACGAATCGCTGACCTACATTCGAAGAAACAAAAGCATGTTTTTGGAAGTAGAGATTGAAAAAGCAGAAAGAGAACCCGATTATCAGCAATTGCACAACCATTTAGAGGTTGAAGATTTGCATAAAATGATCGACTTACTGCCAACGGGCTACAAAACCGTTTTCAACCTTTACGCCATCGAAGGCTTTTCTCACAAGGAAATAGCAGAGAAGTTGGGCATTAGCGAGAACACCTCGAAATCCCAATTGAGCAGAGCAAGAGCACATCTTCAAAAGATGTTAGTTCAAGCAGAAGATAGTATGGAAGTTAAATTAATGAGAAATGAAGGGTAACCCAATAGATGATCTCTTTAGAGAGAAACTAGGCAGCCATAAAATAGCACCCCCAGCAAATGCTTGGAGTCAAATAGAAGGCAATCTTGCCAAAAAGAAAAAAGGTGCTTTCTTCTGGCTAAGCATAGCAGCAAGTATTGTAATCATTCTTACTGCTGGCGCCTTATATATCAATCAAGCGGATAAATCAGGTAACGATCTTGAACAACTTCAAGCCAATAAAGAAGTGGAGAATGAAGGTGTAAAAACGCCTGACCAAAAGAGTATTGACACTCCCGCAAAAGAGAAAGAAAATATCGAAGATCAATCTCAAGAAAAAGAGGCTGACCCAAGTATTCAAATCATTCAGCCGCAGCAAATAACTGCACCAGCAAAACTTACCGCACAGGTTGACGCAACACCAACTGTTAATATTATTGAGCCTACTGAAGAATCACGCTTGATCGTCAATATTGATAGAATTGACATTGGACAAGCGCTGTCGGTCAACACTTCGGTTGATTTCAATTACTTAAAGTTAATGCCACTAACGCTGAAAGATTACACTGATGAATCCTTTGAAATTGATATGCAAAACAAGAAGAAATTCAGCATGATGGATGGACTTATCAGTATTGCTAAAGGCGTGAGCAAAACCAAAGAAACGCTATCTGATTTGAGGGCCACAAAGAATGAATTTGTTGCCAACGAACTCAAATATGGAGTAGAAGGTGAAGGCGACACAAAAGTCCCAGACAACAAACAAGAAAAATAACAACTCGAAATATGAAAACAATAACTACAACAAAAGTCATAGGTATGCTCTTATTGGTCGTATTGAGCACCAGCCTAGCCAAAGCCCAAAACGAGGCATACCTCAATCAGGACTTGAAAGTTGAGTCAAAAACCTCAGCTTTCAACCTTGGAGGCCCGCAAAACGCAGGATGGGATTTTTCGAAATCTGTTCCTGAAGCCAAATACAATCCGAATGTTTTAGAAAACACTTTGGAGGAAAACAACTGGAGAGATGATTTGGACAGGTACTATCCTAGAAAAGGAACTCAAAGCTTCGTTAACATCTACGTTGGTTTAAACAACTATTTGCAAGATGGAGATTTACCGAGCAGTGATGCACTTTTCACCCTCAACCCACTCACCTCCTGGTATGCTGCACTGAACTTCGATCATGCTACACGCATCTTAGGTCCACTCTATTTGGATTGGGGCATTGGCGCAAGTATTCAAGATTTAAGCTTTGAAAACACTAGGGTTGAAGTGGTAGTAGACCGCGCGAACAAGTCGGTCGATTTTATCGAGCGAATGGATCGCGTAGGTAAGAAAAGTAAAATCAATATGATGCACTTAAACGTGCACTTGGTACCCACCTTCTCATTCGGTAAATACAATTCGTTTAGAATAGGCGCTGGAGTATATGCAGGCTACAGAATCAGCAGCCACACCAAATACAAATATGACGATTTGACTGGTGATAGTCAGAAAGACAAGTTCAAAGACAGCCTTTACATTAACCCATTCAAGTATGGTATGCGTGCCCAAATGGGATGGAGCTCCTTCGATATATTTTTCAACTACGACATCTCAGAACTATTTGAAGAAGAGGCAAACGCACCAAGACTTAACCCAGTAACATTTGGGGTGATTTTCTAAAACAACAACTCAAAATAAAATACAACGATAATGAAAAAGCAATTCAACATACTTTTGATTGCCATGGCACTCCTTTTGGTAAATCAAAGCCTCAGCGCCCAATGG
>CAXBPM010000405.1:0-3651 GCA_963977345.1 uncultured Roseivirga sp. | reverse complement strand
AACAGCTGGGTACATATTGTAAGGCTAAGCAGGTAAGTCCAAACCGAAACAGAACAAACCAAAAAGAGAGCAGCCAAACGGCTGCTCTCTTTTTGGTTATTGCTAATGAAGTAAAATCAACTCTAATTATTCATACTCCAGCCTTTCTAAAGAGGTTGCTCTAGTAAGGTTCTATTTGTAAATTGGCCTTCTTTGAAATCAAAGATTCCTATCATGAAACCATTCCTGTACACCTTGAGTATTTGTTTATTCCTGACTTTTCAAACTACTTCTGTTTTTGCTCAGAAAACGGTAGAGAAGTATGAGAATGGTGAGAAGAAGTATCAGGGTAGAATGGCAGATGGAGTCAAAATAGGCAAGCATTCATTTTGGTATGAAGACGGTTCGAAAAAACGAGAAGAGAAGTATAACGATCGTGGAATCTTAATTCAGTTAAAGGAATGGGACGAAAGCGGAGAAGTTGTAACCGATGAAAACCCAGAAGAAAAATTTGAAAAAATAAGAGAAGATCAGTTCAATAGCATGACTTGGATTGAGGTTAAAAATAACTTAGGGCTCTCAAAAGTGAGAGGAGAAATCTATACAGAACCTATTCTGGAGCCTAGTGATATGGTTTTACACTATGCCACTTACTTACTGAACGGGAAAGAAATTGACAGCTCGTTTAGAACAAAAAGCCCAATAGGTATTAACCTAAAAAAGAGCGACTTGATTGATGGTTTTCAGGACGGACTCAAGTATTTCCAAGAAGGAGACAATGGCTTTATAAAAGTGCCAGCGCGAATGGCTTATGGCTCAGAAGGCACTAGAGAAGTACCCCCTAATGCTACGCTTATTTTCCAAGTGTACATTTTGAAACGGTAGTGACTAAACAACTGCTTGAATTTCAAATCATTCCGTCACTGTGAGTTCTTTTCGACCAGAGGAAGAAAAAGAACGCGACAGTCCGTTTGTTCTTTCCAAGCATCCAACTCGTTAAATTTTAAAGGAGGAAAACCAAACGAAATATGAGGGATTGGGGAATGGGCTTGAAGTAAAATTTAAAATTTCTGATCAATTTTCACCCTATCCATTTCCAATTCTTGACGCCAAATGCCTTTGGCTTTTAGCTTGTTCACTGCCGAAGTACTCATTTTATCAAGGTCTGCATAAAGCCTGCTTTTTAACTGACGAAAACTGTCATTCTCAGACAAGTAATCATATGCGATTTGGAGCTCTAAAGTGCTAGGGGTATGTATCTTATCTTTTTTATTAAAGTACAAGTCTTCAAAAAGTTTGGTGGCAGCCGAAATGTCGGTTAAGATAAGGCCATTTAACACCGCATAGCTATATTCTAATTCATCGGTTTCTTCTTTATCTAGGCCATCCCTGTAATCAAATATGGCTTTTTCAAATATTTTGTAGCGGGCCATATCGCCCGATTTTTTTAAGGTGATGGCATAATCTAGTGCGCCAAAAGAGCCCCCTAAATTGGTTATTGAAATGGTGTCTTTTTTAAATTCAGGATTTAGTTCCTCTAATAAACCCTTGGCTTCTTTAAATCTACCTTGCTTGTATTCTACAACAGACATCACAAAATTTTGGTACTGGACATCCATTTCAGAGGACCTCTCCTTGATAAATTTTGAGACTTCAGCGTATTTTTTGGAATACATTAATTGCTGAATTTGGGTATCGATGAATGATGAATTCTTTGGATATAGGCGTTCTATTTTTTCGCTTAAAACGGATGTCAGGTAATCCATTTTTAGATCGGAAGCAATTGAATACAGTGCGATGATTAGCCCTAAATCATTAGGGTTATTATTGAACGCAGTATAAGTGAGTTCAAAAGCTTCATCTAAAGCGCCATAAGGAGCCGCTGATAGCTTATGCGCTTTGCTGAAATAGGCAGCTGAATTTTCAGGATATCTCTCAATAAGCTGGTCATAGATCTTCATAGCCCCCTCGGGGTCTTTGCTGCTAATATGGTTTGCATAGTGCGAAGCATAATTAGCGTTTAAAGGATCCATGTCATAAGCCCTTTTTTGAATTTTTTCCGCTTCCTCATATTGACCATTGTATTCTAAGGCCAGGTGATAGCCATCCAATACATCTCCGTCATTAGGTAATAGCTCAATGGCACGTTCATAGGTCTGAAGTGCGAGTTCGCTTTCGTTGGTGAATAGGTAGTATCTCCCTAATGCATCATAGGCCCTACCTAAATTACCGTTAAGCAAGAGTGCTTTATCAATATTTAGACGTATCACTGCTTTACTTTCTTCAAAGCCTATATTTCCATAGTCAGCCCTCTTCCTGTGGGCATTGGCCAGCCTTGCATAAGCATTTGAAAACTTTGGGTCAAGCGCTATGGCTTTTTGGTATTTTTCAATCGCCTTTTCTATCTGATCTATCCTTGTACTGGTAATCAACTGATTGGCCTCTAAGAAGGCATTGTAGGCTTCAATGTTTTCGGTAGGCCGTACTTCAATCGCTTCGGTTTCTTCTGGTAACAAACGAATCTTCAACTCTTTCAATACGGTTTTGGAAATCTCTTCTTGAATGGCAAAAACGTTTTTGGCATTTAATTCACGTTCGTAGGTTTCAGACCATAGATGAAAACCATCAGAAACTTTGATGAGCTGTGCGGTTATTTTAATCCGGTTTTGGGATTTTTGAACACTACCCTCTAAGATGTTATCAACGTTCAATTCATTTCCAATTGTTGTAAGGTTTTCATTGTGTCCCTTAAATTTGAAAGAAGAGGTTCTTCCCGCTACGTGAATGTTTTCTACCTGGGCCAGCACATTTAATAATTCTTCCGACAATCCATCTGAGAAAAATTCATTGTCCTTATCATTGCTCATGTTCACAAAAGGCAAAACAGCAATTGAAGCGGTGCCGATCTTAGACTCATCTATTTTAACCATGCCTGAGGTGGCAAAGAAAATTCTTTCAACCCCAAGAAAAAGAACAGTTAAGGCCAAAACCGTAATGATCACGTTATTGAGTTTTTTGCCTGTTCGTGCGGTCACAGAGGTTGTTATGTCAACTTGATTGGATTTTTTCACACCTTCTGGTGTAATTTCGAATGCCCAAGCAATAATCAGAGAGATTAAAAAACCACAAAAAACAAGGATGGTGACAAAAGGAGGAACCCAATTCGGGAAGTTAAATTGTGGTGCAATGGTGGACACCACTTGAATGATTAACCAACCTGCAATGGCATAGGCTATTGCTACTCTGAAGACATTTCTTCTTTTGAGTTCAGCAATAAAGTTCTTAAGTCTCATTTAGGTTGATTCATATGGATTTACTATAGCAAAGTAGCTTAAATCTTTGAAAGTGAAAAGAATAGCTATTATGGCAGGTAAGATGATTATGACTAATTGCCGCCCTTTCGCTTGCCATGCTTCGGCTTATAGTCATCATTGGTGAGCACTGCTGTTCACTATAGTAGGTCGCAAAGCGAAAGCAACGATGGCATAGAAACGGCTAACTACCTCTATTTCGTCCTCACTCTTAACTTCTACTTCCGTCTTCTGACTTCCAGCTTCCAACTTCTAATCATCCAAATCACTATCTTAGAGCAAAGAGATGTTACAATGGCCCTGATCAGTAAAAAGAAGATTCCCTTTAAAATAAGCGAAGACCTACGCGCCTACCTTTTGC
>CAXBPM010000404.1:0-3677 GCA_963977345.1 uncultured Roseivirga sp. | reverse complement strand
GTATTTATCGAAGGGCGAACTTAAAGTAAGTATTCTTGATAGAGGAACCGCTTGGTTGGATACAGGTACTTTCGAGTCTTTAATGCAAGCAGGGCAGTTCGTTCAAGTAATTGAAGAGAGACAGGGTTTTAAGATCAGTTGTATAGAAGAGATCGCCTACAGAATGAAATTCATATCTAAAGAACAACTGGAAGTAATCGCTAGACCATTGGTTAAATCAGGTTACGGACAATACCTATTGAGCTTGTTGAAATAGCTACTCATTATATATAAGAGTAAGCAAAGTTTCACCTACGGCTTTTAGAGTGGCTTTGCTTATTCCTTCCATGTTATCCTGTGTAGTGTGGTGGCCAGGAAAGAAGCTGTTCTGTGCTTTTCTATAGTCCATAATATCAATCATCGGAATCCGAGCATATTTATTGACATAGACATGGTCATCTATAAGGCCATTTTGTAAGGCACTTTCCATTTTGAAATATTTCTGATGGCCAAGCTGATGAGCTATTTCCCAAACTTGGGTGAGCACACGGCCAGCGTTTTCTTGTGAAACTCCATCATAATAAAACGTGGCATCTTTCGCCCCGACCATATCCAGTAGCACTCCATAATATGCAGTGTAATTGGGGATGTGCTTATTCTTACTCCAATATTGGGAACCCAAACACCACCAAGAGTCTTTGTCTCCAGTCATTCTTCCATAGTCCTCGCCAGCATCTCCCCAGTCCTCTCCATCAAACAAAATGATGTCGATACCTACTTCTGGGTTTTTTACTGAACCAATAATTCGGGCTATTTCTAAAAGTATACCCACGCCACTTCCTCCATCATTAGCTCCATCCAATTGAGCCTTCTTGTCTTCGGGATCCTGATCTGCAAATGGGCGTGTATCCCAGTGTGCAGCCAAAAGCAAGCGCTTTTTCTTTTCAGGGTTGAAGCTTGCTATAATATTCTTGAGTTCGATTTTAACCCCATTATAGGTAGTCTCTTCAAACTCTTGAAGGTAAATTTTTGCTCCATACGATTTAAATTTCTCTTCAAACCATTCGCCTGCGGCTTTGTGTGCCTTAGAATTGGGTACCCGCGGGCCAAAATCTACCTGCTTCTGAATAAATGAATAGGTAGAGTCTACGTTCAATGCTGGGGCAACAACAAGCGTTTTTATTTGGCTCTTTTCACTTTGCTGGGAACATCCTAATAGGGAATAAAAAATGACAAGTAAGAAGAGTAAAGTTAATCTGTGGCCTATGATCATTTTCGCTTTGAGTTTTGTCCAAAATAATATACGCTGACGTTAAAATCTATCTCTCAGACATTTATTTGATTTGAATAAAAAAAACATTAATTTTGCATCACTTAAGGGAATTTACCACGAGGGGACCAAAAGTCCCCTCTTTGTTTTCTGATATTAGTTTATGGATTTAAAGGATTTTGTGGAGAAGGTGGCTAATGATAGCCTGAAGGATGAATCCTACTTTATCGTAGAGGTGATCGTTAAAGGTGTTTCTGGCAAAACCAAAATATTGGTGCTTTTGGATAGTGACACTGGTTTTAACATTGACGATTGCGCGGATTTAAGCCGAGCCATTAGTAACGAAATGGAAGCCGAGGCCATCATGGACGATCCATATATCTTAGAAGTTTCTTCGCCTGGTCTTGACCATCCGCTGAAATCGAAAAGGCAGTATCAGAAAAATGTGGGTAGAGACTTGAAATTGGCCTTAACGGATAGCTCAATTGTAAAAGGAAAACTCATAGAGGTTTGCGAGAATACCATTAAGTTTGAAAAAGAAGTAAAAGAAAAAAAGAAAATAGGTTCTGAATTGGTGGAAATCAATTTCGATACTATCGAAAAAGCGAATGTATTAGTGTCATTTAAGTAATCAGAATGGACAGTTCAATATTAATCGAATCCTTTGCAGAGTTTGCAAAAAATAAAAATGTCGACAGACCTACTATGATCAGAATTCTGGAAGATGTTTTCAGAACCATGATCAGGAAAAAGTACGAGGTTGATGATAACTTTGATATTATCATTAATGCCGATAAAGGTGACTTGGAGATTTGGCGTTTCAGAGAGATCGTTGACGACAACTCGGAAGATATTTGGGACTACGACAAGATTAGCCTTACTGACGCACGTTTGATCGAGCCAGATTTTGAAATTGGCGAGGAAGTTTCGGAAGAAATTAAATTATTAGACTTCGGTCGTAGAGCCGTAATGACTGCTCGTCAGACTTTGATTCAACGAATTAAGGACTTAGAGAAAGACCTACTTTATCAGAAGTACAAAGATTTAGTTGGTGAAATGATTTCTGCTGAAGTATATCAGATTTTGGGCAGAGAAGTATTGCTTATTGACTCTGAAGGAAATGAAATTTCACTTCCGAAAGCAGAACAAATACCAAAAGACCGTTTCCGTAAAGGAGATTCTGTACGTGCGATTATCGACCGTGTAGACATGGTAAATGGTAGCCCAAAGATTATCCTTTCAAGAACTTCAGGAGAATTCCTTGAAAGACTTTTCGAGAATGAAGTACCAGAAGTTTATGATGGTTTGATCACCATTAAGAAAGTAGTTCGTGAACCAGGAGAAAGAGCTAAAGTAGCTGTTGAATCTTACGATGATCGTATTGATCCTGTAGGAGCCTGTGTAGGTATGAAAGGGTCTAGAATCCATTCAATCGTACGTGAGCTTCAGAACGAAAATATAGATGTAATCAACTTTACCGATAACATGGAGTTGTACATCGCCCGAGCATTAAGCCCTGCTAAAATTACTAGCATGAAAATTCGGGACGAAGACGGTAGAGTTTCAGTTTTCCTTAAACCAGACCAAGTTTCATTGGCCATTGGTAAAGGTGGACAGAATATAAAATTAGCTTCGAAGCTAGTTGGATTAGAAATAGATGTGTTCAGAGAGTTATCTGAACTCGAAGAAGAAGATGTTGATTTGGATGAATTTTCTGATGAAATCGACAGCTGGATTATTGATGAGTTAAAGAAAATCGGTCTAGATACCGCAAAGAGTGTGCTTGCCCTTTCTCAAGAGGATATTGTGAGAAGAACAGAGTTAGAGGAAGAGACAATAAAGCACGTTTTTGGTATCCTTTCGCAAGAATTTGATAAGGACTGAGATTTTTTAAACGCTTAAAAAAAGGAATATTTGAGTATGGCAGAAGAAAGAACGATGAGATTTAGCCAAGTGGCGAGGAAACTGAACGTTGGTAGTAGTACCATAGTAGACTTCCTTTCCTCTAAAGGATTTGATGTTGACAGCAGTCCAAACGCGAAAATCACTGGCGAGCAGTACGGTATGCTCGCTAAAGAATTTGCTGCATCAGCTTCTGAAAAAGAGGAGGCTTCTCATCTAACTATCGGTAATAAGCATACCGAAGAAAAGCCAGTTTCAAAACCTGAGCCCATTCCTTCAGTTGCTCCAAAGAAGGTTGAAGAGACGGAATCCGAAGAAAAAGAGGTGCTGATTAAAAATGTCAGTAGCGAAAAGGTGGCAAAGAATGAAGAGCCAAAGCCAGCAGCTCCTGTTGTTGCTGAGCAGCCGAAGGAAGAAGCAAAACCTGCTGCTCCTAAGGAAGAGCCAAAGCCTGCTCCTGTTGTTGCTGAGCAGCCGAAGGAAGAAGCAAAACCTGTTAAAACTGAAGAGGCTCCTGTGAAGGAAA